>NZ_JANNDR010000469.1:0-1910 GCF_031378165.1 Chamaesiphon sp. OTE_75_metabat_556 | reverse complement strand
TTCCTGCACTTTGGCGTTGATTTTATCGCGACTTTGGAGCATGTCATCGAGGTTATGTTGACCGACAATATTCCGCAGGGTCGTCATTGAAGCCTGATATACGGCCATTTGGTAGTTTTCAACTCTACTAATTGCCTTCATCGGATCGATGATGCGATAGTAGAGGACGGCATTAATTTTGATCGTGACGCTATCGGCAGTCACGGCCTCTTGGGGCGCGATATCGACAGTTTTAGTACGAATATCTACTTGGACTTTTTGGTCGAGAATCGGTGCAATGAAATACAATCCTGGGCCTTTAATTTGTTGAAAGCGTCCCAAGTGAAAGATCACCCCGCGCTCATATTCTCGATCGACTTTAACCCCTGACTTGAAGATCGCCGCTGCGATCGCCGCTGCAATCAGTATGCCAATTTCACCCATGATCTTTAGTTATAAAGTTTGATTAATCAGATTTACGGTGCGTTATTGATATTCTCCTTTGGAGCTTACTTACGGTGCGTTACGCTAACGCGGTAACACACCCTACTACTATCCCCTAATTCCCAATTCCCAACTTCCCAGCCAACTCTGGACTAAACGGAATCACTGTCGCGGCCATCAGAAATAGTGCCAGCAACCCCCAAGCAGCGCGCGTATCATTGGGTTCGGTAATCTCATCTAAGCTCGGACGTTCCAATCCGCGTTGCAAAAAGCCCACCAAAATCAACCAATAGAAAATCACCAAATTAGCTGGATTGAAAAAGGCCACGAAGCCTAAAATCACCAGGGTAATCAAAGTGCTACGTTGAGCTGTTTTGCGCCCATAGATCGCCTGGACAATGCGGCCACCATCGAGCTGTCCAGCAGGCATCAGATTGAGAGCATTAATTACCAAACCCAACCAACCGATAATTACCAGCGGATGAATCGAGAGCGTTGTCTGATGAATTGTTGCACCTAAGATAATTTTGGCTAAAGTACCCACCAAAATCGAACCTTGGAAAAATTGGGATGGAATCTCTAAGCCACTGCCAGCATGAGATAACAGCAAACCGCCAATCAGCATCAGTAGGGAGACAATACCGCCAGTTGCGGGGCCAGCTAAAGCGATATCAAACAGCGTACTGCGATCGGGTACAAGCGATTCAAACCGAGTAATGGCACCGAACGAACCGATTTGTCCGGTCGGGAGAAAGAAGGGCAACCCGATCTTGACTCGGCGCATTTTGGCAAGGATTTGATGTCCCGCTTCATGGGCGATGAGAATTGTCCAGACACCTAATACTAAGGGCAGAATTTCGCGGACTCGATCGGTATGTGCATAAAAATCAAAGCCCAAAAACACGCCCATTGCTTCTAGACTAGTGGCGATCGTCGCAATAAACATCACAACGGCCAGAATCTGTTGAGCTACGGTTGCCGCTTGCGGATCGTTGCCGCTTGGTAACACGACTACGACTGGACGTTCTTCGGGATCGGGAACGAGAAATAAGCGATATTTCTCACCAACTTTATCCCGCAATTTATCACTCAGCCGCCGATGGACGGTAGCAGCTTCACCCCGCAAATTACCTTTGAAAATTGCCCCTTGTTGATAAGCCAACGTTTCGGTCGCATAAAAGGTATCGATCCCAAAAATGCCTTTAATCGCACTCAAATCTGCTTCGGGCATCGTCAGCACCTCCATCGCGATCAACAGGGCTTGCGCGCCATCTTCGATGGGAATGTCAGCTTGTTTGCGCTGGTATTTGACCTGTCGCTCGACTAGTTTGACTGCTACTTCCGGATCTTGGGCGGCGATGCGGACTTGAGTGCCCAACCAAATATATAGACCTGTGGAGATGACTAGTAGTAGCAAGACTCCCGCGAGGTTGATATACCAGCCAGCAGCTAGTGCCCCAAAGCTTAACAGCCAGGGAATCATCAGC
>NZ_JANNDR010000451.1:0-3508 GCF_031378165.1 Chamaesiphon sp. OTE_75_metabat_556 | reverse complement strand
CTGCTCACGAATTTGGGTTACTTGCGCTAAGGTTAAGTGAAAAATTCAATAATCAGGCACAACTCTGTAAGGTTGCGGTGATTGGTTCTTGGCTGAGGTGCTGGGTCAAGCCACTAACATCGACGATCGTCCTATTGAGATCCGGATATCAATCTGGATTGGAATCAGGAGAAATTCAATATACAGGCTATGCATTGGCTTATATTTTGTTTGGGTATTTTCACCAAGGAATACAGCTAAAAACAATCGCCAATAATCTTACTGATTCATTGCATTTTTGTAAAAAAACAAATAATTTCCTGGGGAGTGAGTTGATTAAAGGATTGCAATTTACGCTTAATGACTTAATCGAAATACCTGTAGACAAACTCGATCTACAATTCGATCGAGTCAGTGAATTGCATGTGCTAGAGAACGATCGGCTGCCGCATATTATCTGCATTTATCAAATCTTCAAAGCCCAAGTTTTATATTTACACGATCGCCCAGAGGCCGCCTTCACCTGCACTCGATCGGCAGAAATGTTATTGACATGGATCTCGGCTCAGTACTTTGTGTCCGAGCATAATTTTTATGACTCGCTGATCCTGGCCGCACTCTATCCAACCGCCACCACGGAGCAACAGCCGCAATATTGGGACAAGCTAGTCGCCAATCAACAGCAGATGCAGATCTGGTCGGATCGTTGCCCCGAAAATTTCCGGCATAAATACTTGTTGGTGGCCGCCGAAATGGCACGGATCTCCGGTAACTGGCCGGAGGCAATGGACTTATACGATCGCGCGATCAATTCAGCCAGAGCAAATGAATTTATCCAGAACGAAGCACTGGCAAATGAGCTAGCCGCCAAGTTTTGGTTGGCACGAGCCAAAGCCGAATTTGCCCAGATTTATTGCCAAAGAGCACACCAAGGTTATCAACTATGGGGTGCGAATCGGAAAGTCGCCGATCTCGAAGCGCGCTATCCTCAGTGGCTGAGGGCGAATGCCGCTGGAATTCACAACATCCCGCTCCAGATTTCGTTGACAACTGCTACTAATACTAATGAAGCGATCGATTTGGCCGCAGCGATCGAAGCATCGCACGCAATTTCGAGTGAAATCGCCTTAGACAAATTGCTCGAAAAGTTGATGCAAATCGCGATCGAGAATGCTGGCGCTCAAACAGGCTGCCTGCTCTTGCCCGTGGGAGATCTCGATCGTGGCGATCTTCAATGGGCGATCGAAGCCCAAGGGATTGCTGGCGATGGCCAGATTATTGTCGGCCGATGTCTGCTGGGAGATACCCCCCAAAACTCAGTGGTATCAATGGCGATCGTCAACTATGTCGCGCGGACTCAGGAAAGTGTCGTCTTAAATGATGCGGCTCATGATGGCGGATTTACTCGCGATCCTTACATCATGGCCACTCAAGCAAAATCCATTCTCTGTACGCCGTTGCTCATGGGTACCGCCGCTGCCACCGAGCAGCGCGGCAAGCTGCGCGGGATCTTGTATTTAGAAAACAATGCGACGGCTGGAGCATTTACGCCCCAACGCTTGGCCGTCCTCAAACTCTTGTCCTCACAAGCAGCAATTTCGCTCCAAAATGCCCAATTCTATATCGCCGTCCATGAAAACGAGCGACGGCTCTCGCAATTCCTCGATGCAGTTCCGGTGGGGATTGCCATTCTGGATGCTGACGGCAAACCTTACTACACCAATCAGACAGCGCGGGAGTTGTTAGGGCAGGAGATTGTCACATCAGCTCTACCCGATCGAATACCAGAGATTTACCAACTCTATCAAACCGGAACCGATCGACCATACTTGTCGCAAAATATGCCGATCGTCCGCGCCTTAATGGGCGAACGCACCACGATCGATGATATCGAAATTCGCCGAGCCGATCGGACTATTCCGGTTGAGACTCGCGGCACGCCAGTCTTTGACGATCGCGGTCGAGTGGCCTATGCGATCTCGGCCTTTCAAGACATTACTGGGCGCAAACAAGCTGAAGCCGATCGGGTGCGGTTTACCCAAGAACTCGAACGCGCCAGAGATGAATTAACCGAATATAGCCGCACCCTAGAGCAAAAAGTCTCCGAGCGCACCCTCGAACTGTCTCAAACCCTGGAAATTCTCAAAGCCACCCAATCGAAACTCCTGTTTGAAAACGCCCTCCTCCGCAGTGCCGAACCACCAGCCACCTTTGACTATCAAGTTGGCGGCAGCTTGCCGATGGCTGCACCTACTTATGTGGTGCGGTCGGCCGATCGCTACCTGTACCAAGCCCTCCAACGCGGTGAGTTTTGCTATGTGCTCAATCCCCGTCAGATGGGTAAATCTAGTCTAATGGTGAGCACGATCGATCATCTTCAGCAAGAAGGGATCTGGTGTGCGCCGATCGATATGACGCGGATCGGCAGTGAAAATATCACCCCCGACCAATGGTATAAGGGGATTGCCTTCGAGCTAGGCCGCCGGTTCGACCTGCGCAGTAAGCTCAATCTCAAAGCTTGGTGGCAAGAGCGCGACGATCTGTCCCCCGTCCAGCGGTTGAGTGAATTTATCCAATCGGTCTTATTAGTAGAAGTCGGCACCCCCACTACCAAAATCGCGATCTTCATTGATGAAATCGATAGCGTCTTGGGCTTGAAGTTCCCTGTCAACGACTTTTTTGCCCTGATTCGCTCCTGCTACAACCAGCGGACGATCGATCCTGAGTATCGCCGCTTAACCTTCGCTCTATTTGGCGTGGCGACACCTTCAGAGTTAATTAATAACACCCAAATTACCCCATTTAATATCGGGCGCGCCATTCAGCTCGAAGGCTTCCAAGAGCATGAAGCCCAACCATTATTGCAAGGACTGACCGAAAAAGTCAGCAATCCTCAAACCCTCCTCAAAGCCATCCTCGCCTGGACGAGCGGACAACCTTTCCTGACCCAAAAGCTCTGTCGGTCGATCCTCAATACTACGGAGACTATTCCGCCCAATGGGGAAACCGAGTGGATCGATCGCCTCGTCTGGACGCATGTCATTGCTAATTGGGAAGCACAGGATGAACCCGAACATCTCCAGACGATCGCCACTCGACTCCTCCGCAGTCCCCAATCCACGCGACTGCTCGCACTCTACCGTCAAGTTTGGGAGCAAGAGTCAGCGATCGCAACCGATCGCCCCGAAGAGCGGGAATTGCTGTTGTCGGGACTAGTTGTCAAACAACAAGGATCTCTACGAGTTCAAAATCGGATTTATGCCACGATCTTTAATAGTGATTGGCTCGATCGTCAATGAAGATGGCGATCCTGCTGGCTCAAGTTCGATTGTGGCGATCTCTGGTTTACAGTTCTCGATCCAATATCGAATGTATCGGACGATCGGAACGGCTCTCCCGCTAATATGGGGAAAATGGGGTAAAATGTAGCGATAGCGGAATTTTATCCTATTTCCAAATATGGATTTTCACCTAGATACTTTGCTAAATCTGCCTAATCCAGTTGTGGACAGCTATTCAAATACGTTAG
>NZ_JANNDR010000430.1:0-4504 GCF_031378165.1 Chamaesiphon sp. OTE_75_metabat_556 | reverse complement strand
CAAACTTTATACGCAAATTAAAGATCGCGAAGGAATAATTGGTACGGAAATAAATCAAGCTCAAGCCTTACAATCCCTGGGTTTTTATCGCCAATCTCTCAGTCTCCTGCAATCGATCGACACCAAATTAAGCAACGAACCTAGTTCGCCGCTAAAAATACGCGGCTTATTGAGCTTGGGCAATACACTCAAATCGTTACGCGTATTAACAACCAAAAACAATTATCGCGATCGCCAGATCGATGTTGGAGCCAAAGAGATCCTCGAACGATCGCTAAAAATGGCAACCGAACTGCAAGATTTTAGATTAGCAGCACAAATCAAACTCAGCCTAGCCAATACCCTCGAACTGCTAAACGATCGCCAAGCTGCCAGTCAAAAATATCGCGAGGCGATCGCGAATAATCGCTTACCACTAGCCCAGATCCAAGCCAAAATTAGCTTGTATCGACTCGAATCAGCTCGATATTCGCATCCACAAGTATTAAAACTGGCAACGGAGATCGGAGGAGAATTAGACTTACTAACCGTCAATCATAGCAGTATTTACACTTATATCAACTTAGCTAAAACAATTCAAAAAACTCAGCAAAGTTATTCTAAAGATAGAGCATTACTATTAAAGCTCAATGACTTACTAACTACTGCGATCGCTCGATCTAGAACTATTAAAGATCGAAGAAGTGAAGCTCAAGCGATCGGTACTCTCGGTAGTTTATATCAATTGATCGGGCAAGATCGATCTGCCAAGCAACTCACCGAGCAAGCCCTAATTATCGCCGAAAGTTTACCCGCGCCAGATCTAGCATATCGTCTCCACTGGCAGCTCGGTAGAATCATCACCAAGATCGATCCTCAAGATCCTCGCGCCATTATCGCTTATCAACAGGCTGTCCGCCACCTCAAAACACTGCGTAACGATCTCAGCGCGAGTGAAGCTGATTTACAATTTTCCTTTCGGGATAGCATCGAGCCAGTCTATCGTGAATTGGTGGATTTGTTACTAAAAAAAGACGACAAAACTATTGCTAATAATCTCGCTACTGCTCGCGATCTAATTGAGTCATTACAAGTAGCTGAATTAGAAAATTATCTCCGCCAAGGTTGTCTGGATACTTACACAGTTTCATTAGATAAAATTGATCGATCTGCGGCGATTGTCTACCCGATTATTTTACCCGATCGGATCGCCGTCATTACAGCAATTCCCGGACAGCCACTGCGCTATCATAGTCGATCAATATCTGAAGCTGAGGTTGAAAATACCGTAAAAGGACTACGGGCAAAACTCGACAACTACGAATTTTACGCACCTCAAGAACGCGCATTTCACAAACAATCGCAACAAGTTTACGATCTAGTTATCGCTCCAGTAATTGAAGACTTAAAAAAATCCAATACTAAAAATTTAGTATTTGTCCTCGATGGCGCATTGAGAAATATTCCAATGTCGATGTTATATGATGGTAAGAAATATTTAGTTGAAAGTTATAATCTCGCCCTCGCGCCAGGATTACAACTCGTACCGCCCCAAACGGCCGATCGTCAACAATATCGAGCTTTTTTAGGTGGAATTAGTCAATCGCGTCAAGGCTTTCAATCCCTGGCAGGCGTTAAACAAGCACTAGATTCGATCGGCAATCTCATCCCCAGTCAAAAGCTCCTCGATGCTGAATTTAGTCAAAGTCAAGTTACTAATAAATTAGAATCTGACGGTTCTACAATTGTCCATCTGGCTACTCATGGCGAATTTAGTTCCGATCCCGAACAGACTTTTATCCTCACCTGGGACGATCGACTCAATCTCAATCATCTCGATCGACTCCTCCAAAATCGCCATGTTCGAGCCGATCGAGTTATCGATTTATTAGTACTAAGTGCTTGTGAAACTGCCAGTGGCGATCGACGCGCGACGCTGGGTTTGGCGGGAGTAGCAATCCAAGCTCGCACCAGAAGTACGCTGGCCTCTTTATGGAAAGTCAATGATCAAGCCACCCAAATATTAATGGCTGATTTTTATCGAAATCTAATCACTAAAAAACTCAGCAAAGCTGAGTCTTTAAAACTTGCCCAACAGTCCTTATTACGCAACCCGCAGTATCGATCTCCTTACTACTGGGCGGCATTTGTACTGGTAGGCAACTGGCAATAAAAAGCTTATGTCAAATTAACTAAACCGCGATCGATAATCTTGCCTTGACTATCGATGCCAGTTAAGAGAATTTGGTCTTGATAGACTTCCACAATCCCGAAGCTGTGGATACTTTGGGCGAATGCCGACCAAGGCTGCGGTTTGACTGGATAGAGATGGGCACCGCCACCGCCGCAGACGAGATAAGTGGTACCGTCGATCGATTTCGATCGTTGATAATTGTGATCGTGACCGTTAATCCACAATTTGACCTTGTGTTTTTTCAAGATCGGGGTAATATCTCTACGCATAAGCTCATTGACTTTGTAGACACCCGCCGAATAGATATTATGATGGCCATAAACGATATTCCATTTGGCTTTACTGGTAGCCAATTCACGATCAAGCCATGCTAATTGGGTCGCTCTTTCTGTCGAATTGGGATCGACGATCGAACTAGTTTCCAGTACAAAGAATTTCACACCCGCGTGTTCGTGAGTATAGTAATGTTTGCCCTGCATATTAAACTGCGGATACTCAACTTGGCGATCGCCATTGGCCGTGCGGACATCATGATTGCCCAAGGCTGCATAAAATTTCACACCCTGCTTGAGTAAGTCGGCATAGGGAACTTCAAAAGCTTCTTTAATCTTGGAAATCTCCCCATTGTTATAGATATTGTCACCGACCATGATGACCGTATTAAATGGTTTTTGGGCGTGGTAGCGGGTCATCGCGTGACCGACAGCATATTGATTTTTCGTACTGCTACCAGTATCGGCAATGGCGGCAAATCGCAGTAACAGCTTAGATTTGGGTGTTGCTACCTCAGCGAGGGGTCGATCGTTCCGAATGGCAGCATCCGCGAGGAGGGAGGCAGTTTCGCCATTCTCATCGGCAGAATTGGATCGATCGGCAAATACTAGTTTGCTCGCTCCAGCCAAACCAAAGCCAGCCAAGCCTGCTCCTACTAAAAATCGACGGCGGTTAGTACTCATAAATTTTGATTATCGGTAAGGGTCTGACCGAACAAAGATGCTAGATTAGAGTGAAGTGACACTCATCCTAACCGAAATGACACCCCGATCGCGGACAGGTAAACTCATGCAAGGATTGTTTGGAAGATTTGGCAAAAAGCAGCCAGAGCAGTCCCCAGTCCCAACTACAAATTCCCGACCAACGCGTCAGTCTCCTTCACCCGCCAACAAATTTGCCGATTTCGACGATCTCGACTGGGATCGCCCCACGACTGGAGATTCTCCAGAGGAGAGGCTTCGCCAACGCGACTTTCCGATCGCTAGTCAATTCGATACTGATGATGAGGAGACTAACTGGGATGATGCCGAAGTATCAGACAATGATAATAATCCCTTAGTGCCGGGGATCGATCGCCGCAACGGCTATTCCCAACCGACTATCACCGTAGTCGATGCCCCGAATGTCCCCAATCTCAACGATCTAGATGACTGGGCGGAAGCACTTCCCGCCGCCACCGTCAAAAATAGTAACATCCAAGAATCTCGGCGCGGCAAAAATTTCACCCCCTTCCCCCCCAATGAGGATATCTGGGAGGACAACCCTCGCAATGCCCAAGATCGATCGACAGTTACCGCCACGGGGAAATCGGTTGAATCGGCTGCCGCTACTCAGGTCAACCGCTTTGTGGGCTTGTGGACTGCAACATTACAACACTTTCGACGGTTACTGCCAGCTCCAATTCGACAACTTTCTGATGCGATCCTAGCCGCGATTGTGGTGCTATTAGTCACTGTGACGATCTGGGTTGTGGATGGCTTCTTTATGCCCGGAGTCGATCGCGCGGCTCCCAATCCACCAGCAGCAACCGTAGCGGCTCAACCTGCTATGCCTACTCCGATCGGCAGCCCAACTATAGTTAGCCCCGAACAGGTATTTATCGAAGCTTTAGAAACGCAAATTAGCAAGATTACCAGTCAGTATCCAGACGATCTCATCCAAACTTTAAATGTCGATACGGCTAGCGATCGGTTACTCGTCCGGCTCAATCCCTTGTGGTATACCCTCGATGACGATCGCCAAAATAGTCTGACCGATCGGATGTGGCTCCAAGCCCAGGCAAATCATTTTACCAAATTAGAAATTCAAGATAGTCAGGGGGTTTCGATCGCCCGCAGTCCAGTGGTCGGCAAGCATCTGATTATTCTACAGCGACGACCTTAGTGGTGCAGAAAAGTATTTGAGCTAGAAAGAAAATAAGATAACCTTATTAAGTTTGGTCGATCGATCGAATGTGTAGGCATGAATATCGATATGATGCCCAGAGATCGAGTGGTAAAAACTACTTCATGCACAGCATCTAAAATTCGACTATAGTTGAAATTATCGTCATTGTGT
>NZ_JANNDR010000109.1:0-16127 GCF_031378165.1 Chamaesiphon sp. OTE_75_metabat_556 | reverse complement strand
TTCACCATTGCTAGTGTGATTTCGAGCATCCGCCAAATTCCATAGCCCATACTGCCGATCGGTACTCGCTGTTTATTAATTGATACAACGAATCCACTATTTATATTCTGTCGGTACATTCGATTCCCAACTGTTGCAATTCTTTCGATTCCTGGCTCTATTATTCTTAATGATTCATACAAAGTTTCTTCTTGAGGTGTCAGTACAATTTGGTTGAACTCAGAGATAATAGTGCTTGCCTTTGATAAGTTTAGAGAAACCAACCGACTACTTGTTGATTCTTCTAAAATTGACATTCTAAGACGATCTATTGGGGTGCTAACTGGTAAAAATAATACATATCCCATTTTGTTAACATCTTCCCATTCCAAAACATAACTTGCTCCAGTATATCGATCAAAATCTACATACAAAAAACTAATGTGCTTGTTGTTAGATATTTCTTCGCGGGTTGATTCTTGTAACGGTATATCCTTCAAGCAAAAAGAAAATTTAATGTTTTCATCTGTATCTGTTGTGCCGCTAATCTCGAAGCTACTTTCAGCCTCTATTTGATGTCCAGAAAAAAGATGCCCAAGTTCAAAAAAACCACCACTACCATTGTCTTTTTCATTTAATGATGATTCACCCCTGCACTCAATTATGTCAAAAAATGGCTTGATCTTATCAGGTGAACTTAATATATGAAGTGCTTCTAAAATCGAAGTTTTACCACTGTTATTTTTTCCCACTAGCAAGTTGACTCTACCGAGTTGTGGGAGATTGAATTCTTCCAAGCAGCGGAAATTCTTGATCTTCAGCGATTTCAGCATGGATTGCTCTATTCAAATCTATGTTGATATCTTAGTCAATATATCTAACCTAAGTTGCCCATCATAGCCACAGCGGTTAGAAACCGCCGCTCGGAGTGCAAAGTCTGCCTACGCAGACTAAATATCGATAAATTAGTCCACGAAGGTGGACTTTGCAACATTAGCCACGATTTCAATCGTTGGCACTTAATTAACTTCAAGCCGTTTTAACATTGCTACTCGTGCTCGATCGGCTAAACTATCATCTAGCGGTGCGAGATTAATCTCAGTTTGATACTTATTCTGAAGTGCAGTTTTAATCATCCAGTCGGCGATAAACGGATTCTTGGGAATCAGCGGGCCGTGGGAATAAGTCGCGATCGCGTTGTGATAGAATGCGCCTTCTGTGCCATCAGTGGCGTTATTGCCATAGCCTTTAATTACTTTCCCTAGAGCTTCGGCATTTTCACCCAGATAGGTTCTGCCGCCGTGGTTTTCAAAGCCGACGATGATGGGTTTTTGTCCACCTAACATCTCGGTAAGTTCGGCTGCGAGTCGTTTGGCAGTAATTTCAAAAACGACGTTACCAGTGCAGCGCGGCACGTCAACACCTGGGTGTTTGCTCTCTAGATCGATGATGCCCATTCCTTCGATGCGTTCGCCCAATCCTGGCTCGTAAAATCTGCCTAGTAACTGAGGCGAACCGCAGGTAAATACGCCTGGTGTGCCAGCGTCTAGTTTAGCTTTGATCGCGGCG
Organism: Chamaesiphon sp. OTE_75_metabat_556; assembly: GCF_031378165.1. NCBI lineage: Bacteria > Bacillati > Cyanobacteriota > Cyanophyceae > Gomontiellales > Chamaesiphonaceae > Chamaesiphon > Chamaesiphon sp. OTE_75_metabat_556. The sequence goes on along the minus strand of NZ_JANNDR010000109.1, from coordinate 14,579 downwards.
GCTTTGGCACCAGCCAGGTCGCGCATGACGATTTCTTGTTGGCGATCTTGGGCACCGCCGCCAGCCATAATATCGACTTGGTGGATGAGATCGGGATCGGATTCGCGATCGTAAGGGATGACTTCGACGTTAATACCTCGCCATTGGGCGCGTTGTTGGATCGCGATGACGTTGCCGCGATCGCCATAAGTACTCATCAGGGTAGGATAGAGCCAGCCGATTTTTAATTCTAGAGTCATGGGGTTCTGGGTTGAAAGTTGGGAGAAAGTATTTAGTGACGATCGAGATTGTCATCAATCTCAACTAGTAAATATTACTATGGCAAGTATTTATAAAGAGCTAATAATCCGCCACCGACAAAAGCTACTGTTATGCCAGTAATTATCGGCTGAATCACAGAGCCTTTATTATCTAAAGCTTTAATATCACCTTCGATTTTAGCTTGACCGATTTGAAGTTTTGTAATATCTGCTTGCGTGCGCTCGACTTTCTGGTCTAGTTGCTCGAACTGTCGATCCATTTTCTGGTCTAGTCGATCTATTTTCTGGTCTAGTTGTGCAAACTGTCGATCCATTTTCTGGTCTAGTTGTGCGAACTGTCGATCCATTTTCTGGTCTAGCTTATCTAGGATCTCTTTGAGATCGGTTTCGATAGTTATAGACATAGTATTATTCTAGTATTAGTTATTATTAAATTTATACTAATGTCACTTAGTATAACTTCTCTAGTTTAGCGCGTCTGTTTAGGAACGCGCTAACCTTTTTGTATAACTAAAGCATCTGATGAAGCGGATGTAGCCTAACGATTAGAGAATCTTTTTGCCTGTAAGAATTTCGCGAACATCTAACATGGCAGAGTAGGTAGGAATGATGTGGAGCGTTTCGGTAGTTGATGTGAGTTCTAAGGCGGTATCGATCGCTTGTTTGAGGTCTTCTTTGACGATGATTTTCGCACCGCTAGTTGGGTCGATTTTGCTATATTCTAAGCGTAAGGCCATATCATAAACTCGATCGCCACTGACTACAATTGTGCCGCCAGAATTGACAAATTTTTCGGTATCGACATCCCAAATCCACGAGACATCGGTACCATCGGGGATACGATCGTTGAGGATCATCAGGCTGACGGCTCCATTGCCAGCCTGTTTGACTTGACTGACGGCGCGGATGGTTTCGTTCATACTGGCTGGATTTTTAGTTAATAAAATCCGCACTTTTTTACCGTTATAAACTAGCTCTTCCGATCGACCAAAGGCGGCTTGAAAGTTGCTAATCGTATCGAGAATGACTGACTTACTAATCCCGATCGATTCCATCACCGTAATCGCCGCTAGGGTATTGTATTTGTTATAAACGCCGATCAGTACTTGCGGCCATTCTTTACTATCGATCGAGAGTTTGCTTTTGGTAAAGTCACATTTAGGACAATCAAAATCACCTTGGTGAGAGAGATATACACCTTTGTATTCCAGGGCGGTGCCACAACTCGGACAGTAAATCGAGTCTACGGCGTGGGGAATTTCGTCCAGATATAATTCTGGTTCGCTCAGTCCAAAATATTTAACTTGCTTAGGCTTATCCCCTTTGGTTAATTGTTGACCCAAATGAGCTAGGGCGGGATCGTCACCATTAGTAACTAAAATTGTATCGCTATCCAATTCAGCAATTGCTTTGCCCCAGCGATAGGTAATCGTATCAACTTCACCATAGCGATCGAGTTGATCGCGAAATAAATTCAGGGCGAGGACATATTTGGGTTTGAGTTGGGGAATGACGATCGGGACGACATTTTCATCTACTTCGAGAATCCCATAATCGGCTTTGAGTTTGCCCGTCAAACTCGTGTTTTCTAATAATGTGGTAATTAAACCGTTGACGAGATTGGCTCCCGCTTCGTTATGAACCACCTTCCAACCATCTTTTTCTAAAATATCTCGCAGCAATAGTGATGTGGTCGTTTTACCATTCGTCCCTGCCACGACAATTACACCATACTTAATCTGTTGGGACAGCATGGTGAGAATCTGCGGATGCAGACGTTTGCCAATGGTTCCAGGCAGCACGCTGGCAGCACCTAGTTTGAAAGTGCGGATAGTTGAGGTAATTGTTTTGGCTGCAAATACCGCAATTCCCAATCTGACTCGATCTAGTAAATTTATCTGCACCTGAAAAAATATGAATGTTGATTAAAGTTTTATCGAGTTGCTTTATGAATAGATGGCGCAGATCTAAATTATCTGGAACTGATTTTGTTCAAGATAATCTTTGCTCGCTCGAAAGCAATTCCTAAATCTGTGGCATGAGTTACCATCACCGTAACACGCTTGCTGATTTTAACCGCAGAACAATCTACGATTGCAGTTACGTCATCATTTTCACCATTGACAAAAGCCGTTTCATTTAAATTTAAAGTGTTGTCAGGACGGAGTAATCCTTCCTTCTTTAACACAGAAATGCCTCTGGACATGCACTGTTCTTGAGTAAACGGAACGCTCGCATAGACAAAGGAGATTGCTGGGCCAGCTTTAGCACTCTCGATGAAGATTGCAGGAGTTGATACAGCGATCGAGGCTATCCACACTGCCATCCTAAAAGAATTCATAGTTAACTGATGATGTTCGCAGATGCTCATGTGGATCGATCTCAAGTGATGACCGTTTACTGTCTGAAGGTGGCTATTATATCAAGACTTGGGGACGAGTATTTGCATCGATTGCAGCGGTGACGATCGATAAGGCGACAATTGGCGCGGTGATGGTGCGGAGAATCTGCCGTCCGAGGGATACGAGTTGAAAGTCACAGGCGATTGCCAGAGCGAGTTCACCATTTGTCCAGCCGCCTTCGGGGCCGATCGCGATCGTCATCTGACGATGAGTTAATGTCTGAGCTTGCAGGCATTCTAGCAGATGGGGCTGATCGCCTCTAGCTTCGCAAAGGTATTTGGTGCTATCGATCGGGATTTGACTAAAAATAGTCTGTAGCGACTGCGGTGCGGCAATAGTGGGGATTGTCAGTCGTTCGGATTGCTCGGCGGCTTCCTGAGCAATTTTGCGCCATCGTTGGAGCTTTTGGGGGCTGGGATCGAGGAGAGTGCGATCGCTGATCGCGGGGCAAATCGTATTGACGCCCAGTTCGGTGCAGGCGCGGACGATATCATCGAAGTTATTGCCTTTGGGCAGAGCGCAAATCAGGGTAATGGCGGGCGGAAGACAGGGATTGGCGAGGGGATCGATATCGCTAGCAACGATGCTGATGATGCTCGCAGAGATCGTGCCAGGAGGCTGGGATCGATCTCGTTGGCGGAGCCTGTCAGAATCACAATCGATTTGGGCAACATAAAGCTTGCCACTACCGTCAATTACTTCAAATTGGGCACCAGGTTGGAGGCGGATAACGCGAGTCAGATAGTGTTGCTGTGCTGGCGTCAGCGCGATGTGATTTTCGCTAATTTGGGAGGGGGAGATCGCGATACGTTGCAAGGTTTTTAAGCTTAATTACTGATTGAATACAATGTATTTTCGTCTAGCTTAGAAAGGTGCTACTTAGATCGAATGACGGGGAATACTAGAAGAGTATGACTCGAAATGTCCAATCATAGCGTTCTGGTAAATAAATGCTTGTATCTACCACCAATTTAGATCGATGCTATCAGTTACTCGGAATCTGTCGGGGCGCATCACTCGACGAACTAAAAGCTGCCTACCGTTCCCTAGCCCGGAAGTGGCATCCCGATCTCAATCCTGAAGATCGCGACGCGCATCAACGTTTTATCACGCTTAATGAGGCTTATCAAATTTTACTCGCAGGGATTACGACGCAGATCGAGCGACGTACTGCTGCAACCAAAGCAAATTCAACTGCGGCGAGATCCACCAGTTCGACAACTGCTCGATCTACTACTGCAACTAATAACACTACCGCTAAGTCCACCAGTTCGGCAACGGCGCAATCTCATGGCAATCGAAATGAGTCGGAATTGAAGTGGCAGTTGTATGCTGAATTACAGTCATTATTAAAGCAACAACAGTTTTTAAAAGCGATCGTCTTAATTGAGGGTTTAGCACATCACGCACCCCAAGATCGCCAAGTTTGTCAATGGCAAGGGATTATTTATTCCCAATACGGGCATCAATTGGTACGAAACCGAGAATTTGACAAAGCCCGAATTTATCTCAAGAAAGCCCTCAAAGTCGATCCTCACAATCGCCAATTGTGGCAAGAAGTCGATCGAGCCTTTAATCGGATTACTCAATTGAGTTAGGAGTTGGGAGTTGGGGGACGAGAGAACGAGGGGAAGATTGTGTTCAAATCTATCCACTATTCCCTATTCCCTATCCCCTAATTCGAGATCCCGACAAATCCAGCTTTTTCCAATAATCTCTGTCCTTGTTGCGTTTTTAATAAATTGGCATATGCCTCGCCAGCTTTTTGACGAGTGGCATCGTTGGTTTTGATAATGACATAAATTTGGCGGGTGAGGAGATATGTTTGACTTTTAATGGCTGTTGTATCGATTTGATTGCGCTGTCCGTTGCGGCAAGCTGCTGGAGATTGTAATGGATCTCGATAGGGCTTGACTAAATTATCTGGCGTTTTACCGATCGCAATAGGCTTAGTATTGCAGGAATCGATGATAACTTCTTTGGCTGCACCATAGTAAATTCCGCCGAGATTTTTACTAACTTTCTGCAAGCCTTCAGTTGTATTAATAACAGTTTGGTATTGCCATTTATCGTCATGGGATTTATCGTCTTTTGTCAAGACTAAATCATTGAATGCAGAAACTGTCCCGCCCGTACTTTCGGCACGAGCAAAGGCTACAATCGGTAAATTTGGACCACCAACTTGACGCCAATTAGTAACTCTGCCGGTATAAATTTCTCTGAGTTGATTGATGGTTAAGCCAGTCAGCTTGAGCTGGGGATTGACAACTACGCCGATCGCGTCATAAGCTACAGCTTCTTGTTTAAGTTGGCGCGTTTTAATGCGATCGTCATCTTTATAAATAGATTTATCCAAAGATATCGAAGATTGGGCAAAATCCAGATCGCCTTCTAGCAACCAACAAATTCCAGCATTGGAACCAGGTTTGCTATCACATTTACCATTTTTGACAGATTTAAAATCTGGCGAATTGGCGTCAGTATATACGATCTCGAATTGAGGATATACCCCTCTAATCGCTGCATCGATCGAAGATTGTAACTGTCGAGTCGTCGCCCACGTCGTACTCCCTCCAAACTTGAATATTCCCTGCGGTACATCCTGAATTGCTGTAAAAGATTCGCCCGTATTGTTACTGGCAATTCCGGGGATAAAGGACTTTTTATTACTAAACAGCGTGGCTAGAGTAACCAATAACAGTAGCAGCGCAGTCGCTCCCAACAACATTGGCAGCAATTTTTGGGACGGGGCTACCTTCGTGGCTGAGGGTGCGGTTGGGATGATAGTTGAGATTGGCGGTGGTGCTGCGCGGGGAATGGGCGCAGGCGACTGGAACGGAGTAGAACCCAAATTTTGACGAGTTACTGTCGTCGAGAGTGCCGCGATTTCTCTAAAAATAGTTGCCGTCGTATCGGGACGCTGGCGCGGATCTGCTTGCATTAATCGATCGATTAAATCCAGGAAATCGGCAGAGACATTAGTAGTTTTGTCCCGCCATAATAATAGATCTCGGTACGAATCATGAAGATCGACAGGCTCTTTGGCTGTGAGTAAATATACAAAAGTTCGCCCTAAAGCAAAAAAGTCTGACTGAGTGGAAGCTTCCCCCTGCTCCTGCTCTGGAGCTGCATAACCAGGAGTATAAATCCGCGTCCGCTGTCCGCTGGCTGTCGCTACGGCGGCTTGTTTGGCTGCCCCAAAATCGATCGCGACCAATTGCCCATCGGGTTGGAGGATAATATTAGAAGGCTTGATATCCCGATGGAAAATGCCCCGATTGTGAATTTCTTGGAGGATCTGAGTCAACTGAGCTAGCCAGCCAATTGCGGTCTTTTGGTCGATCGGTCGCTGCATGACTTTGATATACTCTTCGAGATCCATCCCAAAGATCCGCTCCATTACTAGGCAGTGGAGAGCTGTCTGAGAGCCATTAGGGGAATACAAAAAGAAATCTTCGACTAAAGGAATACCCGCAATCCCTTCGCCAGCGAGACTTTCCAGCACCCGATATTCCCGATCGAATAATTCAATCGCTTTAGTATTATTACTTTTGAGGACTTTTAAGACTTTGGGTACCCCGCGCTCGGTAACTTCATAGGTATCCCCGAAGCCGCCTTTGTTGCTCATCAATTTGGCAACACGATATTTACCTGCTAGGAGCAGTTCTGAGCCACAGCTTTGACAAAAGAGCATCCGATCGGAATTCTCCGTTTGCGGACACTGAGGATTGATACACAGACTCATGCAACCTTAGCTCGATCTACGAAGGTAGTAATAACATCCTTATTGTATAGCTTTGGCTAATTGATGAGATCGGCTATAAGTCTAGATACGATCGATTATTGAGCTGCTCGTTCCACCTATTTTAATTTATCGATTATTTTCTTAATTGCTGCTTCATTTAAGCTGCTAATTTTGGCATCGAGAATTGTTTCCCAGCGATCGATCTGATTTCCTGGTTGAGTATTTCGATATTCAATAATAGCTGGAACTAATTTAACGATCGTTTTTAGTCCGGATCGTTCCATGCTTATGGTGAGTTGTTGTCGATCGAGAGTATTAATTAAGTTGAGAACGTTAGCAGCTTTAGTAGGATCGATCGATCCTAAAAAAGCTGATGGTGACTTAGTTTTAGGATTAGATTTAGTCGCCAAAGCTGATGGTGACTTAGTTTTGGTAGTAGCTTTAGTCGATTTAGCAACAGTCACCGCTTCGATCGTTTCTAGTGGTTTGGAAATTTCCTCGCTACCAACATTAATTGATGGTGTAGGATCGACTGTTTTAGTGGTTTTCTTAGTTGTAGATTTAGTTATTCGATCGACCTTTTGCTTCACTGGTTTGGGCAGATCTCGATCGATAGGAATTGGAGTTTCGCTCGATTGCGGATTGACTCGCTCGATAATCGGCTCGATCGTTGTGGTAGTTTCAGTTGGTATCGATCGGTCTAATGTAAGGCGATCTAAAATTTCTGTATGTTTGGCAAGTTGAACTAGGATTGGTTGTAACTGCTCAGAAATTGCCGATTCGATCGCTGGTAATAATCGATCTAATTGCGAACTTTCTGTCAGATTAGTCGTACCAGTTAATGGCGATTCTGAGCAGAGAGCGAGTTGAGCGATCGCCGATTTTTGATTGCTAGCATCAATCACAAAAGCATTCACCATTTCTGCTTTTGAGATGTTTTTTTCTTTAGCTCTTACGGCAGCATAATATTCACGATGTCCTTCAATGACTTTATATTTGCCAGTGCCACTTTCTTTTAGGATTAAGGGACGAAGCAATCCATCAGTTGCCAAGATGAGATCTGCTAACTGCTCTAACTCAGATTCGACAAAGTTAGACTTTGGTAAGTCTGACTTAATTGATTTAACATCTACGAAAAAACATTTAATCATTAAATGATGACTCAATTTAATCTGTGGACTATGCAATAATTCCGATCTTTATTTCATGCCGATCTTGGTCAAAACTTCATCTGCTAATACTTCAAACTCCCTGGCAGAGGCTTCGGCAGTACTTTTGAATTCATTGGCATATTTAAAAATCGACTTGGGATCGGGATATTCGATCTCACCTACCACAACAATTTTATTAAATGATTCCGATAAAAAAGTGCGATCGTAAATAACTGATTCCATCAGTTCCATGCCATACCGCTTGCTAATTACATCTCTTTGTTTAGGGAAAGTAAATTCCACAAATTTAGCATTAGTAGAAATCTTTGATGCCAAGACTCCCAATACTTCAATCGGTTTTTTGCCGAAATTTCTTCTGCTCTCATTAATACTCTTAACAAAGTTTTTGACTGTAGGTAAGCCTTGGTTGGCAAATGGCTTGAGATCGGATGGAATAATTAAATAATCTGCGGTGATCAGCGCAGCTTCGGCATAGATATCTCGGGAAGGTGGGGTGTCAATTATGACTAGATCGTAATTATTTTCGATCCGCTTGAGCTTGTTTGCCAATCGAGTTCGACTAGAAATCGTCGTAGTCAGATCCATCTGTTTATCGATTAAATTGATATGTGCGGGAATGACATCAATTTCTGGATCGCTAAAATATTGTGACTCTCTGGCAATTTCATGGATAAAGTTTGTATCATCGCTACTAATCAGATGATAGACATTGCGATCGCGTAAATCGTCATCTTCTTCAAATTGAAATTTGACTAAGCCTGTTGCAAACGTACTATTTGCTTGAGCATCGAGATCGATTAACAGTACTTTATAACCCTTACGACTAAAGGCAGCGGCAAGATTAGTCGAAACGGTAGTTTTACCGACGCCACCTTTATTGTGGTAGACAGCAATAGTTTTCATCGAGGATATTTGGGGAGGAGTAGCGGTTACCGTTCGCGTAGCATCTTGAAGAGAAGGCAGGTTTGCAACCAACGAAGTTTCCGGTTGTGGTAATAATAACTGATATGGGAGCCGTTGTTTGAGAAAATCGCGCCCGATTAGCTGGATTATCTCTGGTAATCGATCGTCGATCTCTCGTCCCCCACACTTAAATATCAACCGAGCCGAGCCGAACACCTGTTGATAAATTCTAAATTCTTGGCCATTTGTTAACAATCCGTAAGTAATATTTAAACTAGTTAAATAATTTTGGATTTGATAAACGTGCTTGTCTAAATTCTTACGCGGATGTTTGGCTTCGATGACTAAGCCCACTGGAGATCGATCGTCGGATGTCAGCGGAAGTTTTTGGGTAAACGCCAGAAAGTCCAGACGAATCTTCCCAAATCTTACCTCCTGATGCCATGTATCGGGAGAGTAACCTAATTTTGGTAATAAGTATCCGACAATCAGTTTGCTTTCGACTTCGCTTTCATTACGACATAATTCGGGATCGAAACTCAATTTTAACCTCTAGATTCAGTCGCAATTTGGGTGTGAGGATCGATCGACAGATCTAACTTATCTAACTAGTAATGCCGCGCACCATATATCCGAGGACTAACCCAGCGGCCATCGCACCAGCCTTACCCGTATGGAGAAAATCATTCCAGCCAGATTGGATATTGCCGAGAATATCCACATTTTGAAACTGTTCTGCCAGGATTAATCCATGACTAAAAGAATTGAGATCGATCTGTAAATTGGCGATTACCTCCGGTAGGCTATCCGCCAACGATTCAACTGCCATTGGGGAAATTAACTGAATCGACTCGATCGAGATCGGCATGGCAAGGATCGTACTGAGCATATAGTTTATAGCTGCGGAAACTATCCTTAATATGCCCAGATTGAACGGCAGATCGATCGCTGGTTACGAAGGTGATTTGGGTGCGATCGCCATATTCCGCGCGGGATCGCCGAAGTAGGCTGGATAGCGATCGTGTTTAGTCACGACCAATGGTGTGGGGGCGATCTGTCCCCACTCTGTAACTAGAGATTGCAGCAAAGTATCTTGCTGCTGGCGGAGTTTGGCGATTTGCGAACCTTGATTGACAATCACAAACCAGACTAACCCGCGATCTCGGGTGGGCAAGACGCCGCCCAAGGCACTCACCTGATTGAGCGTACCGGTCTTAATGGTGGTACCGACGGGTAAATGTCGATCTTTGAGGGTGCCGATAGATTCGGCACCAGCGACGGGGAAGATATCGGCGAGATTCAAGTTAGCAGCTTGCAGATTTTGATGTAGCGTCCGAAAAATTTGACAGACCGCACGCGGCGACAGCCGATTTTGCACGCCCAAGCCGGAACCATTGATTAGTTGAATCTCGGCAGGGGGGAATTTGGCCGTAGTTGCCGCGATTTTCATCACTTGCGCCGCACCACCAACGCCATCGGCGAGGATTTGGGCGATTTCGTTATTACTATAGATATTCATCTGCCGCACGATATCGACCAGCGGTAACGACTGATGGCGGATTAATGGCGTAATTCCTGGTGGCTCACTGGCCACGACGACTTGTCCGGCGATGTTGACTTGGGGCAGTTTCGTCGGGGTTTGGGTTGTGGTTTCAGTTGGGGCTGTCGGGAGTTTGACAAGATTGACATCTTTAAAATCCGTCTTGAGTAGCTCTGGGGGCAGATTGATTCCGGTTAAGGCTTGTTTGAGTAGTTCACCAGCTTTTTGTGGATCGGCTTTATAGTTCATGTGAAATCGATCGACCACAATTAGATTGCCGCTGATCCGATCGATTCCCAGTTGATTGAGACTCCGAGCGAGGGAGATCGCATCTTCCCACACAAATAACGGATCGCCACCACCGCGCACGACTAGATCGCCAGCTAATGTCCCCTGACTGATGGTGCCATTGGCACTGACGATTGTCTCAAATTGTTTATCCAATCCCCAGGTGGTAATGGCCGCCAGAGAGGTCGCTGTTTTGGTCAGAGATGCCGCTGAAACTGGGATCGTACCATGACGATCGATCAGGAGATTCCCGTCCGTTTGCAGCCAGATTGATTGGTGCTGGGGATTTAAACCTTGAGCTTTGAGGGTTTGGATATAGCGATCGATCGCGGTTGCCGCTGTTGGTTCGACTGGGGTAGCTGGACTCAGCCAAGATACGCCTTGCCAAGTCACAGCTTGAGCTGGCGACATTGGCGCGACATTCACACCAGCCAGATTCAACCACATTCCCGCCAAGCCAGAAGAAACTAATTGCAACATAAAAGTCAGTAGACGGTGAAAAGTTGAGTCGGCTGAAAAGCGGCGAGATCGAGCCAATCGATCGCCACAGCGCAGCTTTAACCACGAATCATACTCGATCGTGTCAATAGCACAAACAAGTTTGACAATTGAGAGGCGATCGCTCTGATGATCGGATTGAATTTTGCGACCTTAATTAGTCAATCCGTGTTCTAGCGCATACCGTACCAACTCGGTACGACTATTAGTGCCGGTTTTCCCAAACAGACGACTCACATATTTTTCGACATTGCGGACACTGGTTTCTAATTGTTTAGCAATCTCTTTATTCATCAAGCCAGCCGCAACTAAATCTAAGACACTTTGTTCGCGCGGCGTTAGATCGATCCGGATTGGGGGTGGCGTTTTGACGATGCCGCTAGTGGGATTGAGCATCCCGCGCAGTTCGGCAGCGATTTGTTTGGCGATGCCTTCCATTTCGGGATTTTGGGAGGCTGCTACCGCGACAGTCCGACGTTCGAGCAGATTTTGAACGATCGCGATCAGCTCGTCGGGATCGAATGGTTTGGACAAATAGGCATCGACGCCAGCTTGATAGCCAGCAATGCGATCGGCTTTCATCCCTCTAGCCGTCAAGAAAATGACAGGTGTGGCTTTAAATCTGTCGTCTTCCCGCATTCGTTTGAGAAACTGATAACCATCCTCTTGCGGCATCATCACATCCGAAATTACCAACTCTGGTAACTGTTGTTGTAACAGCTCCCAGGCATCCTTGGCACTACTGGCTACTTGAACGGTATAGCCACTATCTTCGAGATATGCTTGGACTGCTTCGCGCAATCCTGGTTCGTCATCTACTAATAAAAGTTTGCCTGCCATTGTGTTGCGTTCCTATCCCCTTGCAGTCTGTACTTCTCACTTTAGCAAAAGTTGTCAGGTTTAATCTGAGTCGAGCAAATAGCTTCGATCTATATTTGGCGATCGAGAGCGGGAAAAGACTACTATTCGGATTAACTTCGGGGCTAATTTTTCGGCGGCACTTCTACCTACGGTGGTCACAGCTAGCTAAGTGTCAGCACATTGGCGGATTGCATTTGAGTAGTGTTTGTTATGATAGGAGCTAGATATCTAAAGTCGGAATTTTATTAAAATTAGATCGATCGATAACCAGCTAAAAAATTTAGTCTCAATCTCGATCGGTTGAGACTTAAGGGCAATCGCAAAGCATCACTCTGCATCGGTAAGTGTCGTCTTTTAACTAGATTCTCCCTGGTTCGATCTTAACTAAATCGAACTTCATGATTACATTAATAATTTAGCTTAATGCTCCTCACCAATACATCAACTCCAGCATCACTGATCGTCGCGATTTGGAGCTTGCGCTCCGTACCGATTAGTATGCTGATCTTAATGTTTGTTTTTAATAGTGGCAGCATTGTCACGCCGCAGCCCAATCGACATTTTTGGTTTGATGCGATCGCGATTGTGGGAATTGTCGGCATCGTCATGTATTGGAATAAGCTCAAACGTTTGCACTGGAACGTCGGCTTTACAATCTATGCCTATATTTTTCTGATTTTATTGCTGCGTAATCCCTATGGGATTTTGACTGCGGCACCCCAAGGACAATTAGTTGCCGACGATTGGCAATCTATTTTCAATAGTTTGGGTGTCGGGGCGGGAATTTTTGGAATTGGGATCTTATTAGAAGTCTTGATTTCTCAGCTCCGCCAATTAAAAATTTGGGCATGGTGGGTGGCATTATTAGTCTCAATTTTATATGTCTCTAGTATTGTGTTCTTCTTTTCTGGGACGTTAGGCATCTGGAGTCTACTTGATATCGATACCAAACGCAGATTTAAACGTCGGATTGGTAGTTAACGCTCACGACAAACTCGAAAATATTGTCTGGTAATACCGATCTTGTAAATTGCCGAATCGATCGATTAGTTGCAAGAACACGTTCGCTAATCGATATTCATTAATTTACTTACACAATCTGAAAAATTAGCTGTATTTAGATCGATCGCTAAACCTGCCAAGATTCTCAATTAAGCGATCGATAAGTTGTTGTAAAATCGAGAGTATCCACCCCCTAACTCTGATTGTTTTGAATATTTCCGTCCCCAAGCTCAAAATTCTCATCCTGTCTACACCTGTAGGTGCTTTAGGTTCTGGTTTGGGGGGCGGTGTCGAACTGACGATCTCCAATCTCGCCCACGAATTACAATCGCGCGGACATACGATCGAGATTATCGCCCCTGCGGGTTCACACTTAGGCGATCTATCAATTATTCAAATCCCCGGAGAACTCCAACTCACTGCTCAAACTCAGGAACAGGCGGCAGCAATTGTCATGCCTGGAGATCCGGTACTCGCAAACATGTGGGCGACAGCCAGATCGATCCAGCATGACTATGACGTGATCTTGAATACCGCCTTCGACTGGCTGCCATTTTATCTCACGCCGTTTTTTGATACCCCCGTCGCCCATTTCGTGAGTATGGGTTCGCAAATTGCCGCGATCGATACAGCGATCGAACGCGTCGCGATCGATTATCCTGGGACGATCGGCGTTTGTACTCGCACCCAGGCTCAGACGTTTAGTTTTGCAGATCGATGTTGTGTCGTCGGTGGTAGTGGTGTCGATCCCGCTGTCTATCAGTACTGTGACGCACCTGAAAATACGCTAGCTTGGTTGGGCAGGATTTCCCCAGAGAAGGCACTCGAAGATGCGGTTGCTGCCGCCGAGCGGACTGGTATTAAGCTCAAAATTATGGGCAAAATTCAAGATCCCGACTACTGGGCGCAAATCCAACGCGATTACCCCCGCGCCCCGATCGAATATCTGGGATTTCTACCCACTCATGAGTTACAACAAGCTTTGCGTACCTGTAAAGGAATGCTGATGACACCCCGCTGGGTTGAAGCATTTGGCAATGTAGCCATTGAAGCCCTGGCCTGTGGCGTCCCAGTCATCGCTTATCGGCGCGGGGGGCCAGCAGAAATCATCACCGATGGTAAAACGGGGTTTTTAGTCGAACCAGATCGTGTAGAGGGATTAGTCGCCGCGATCAATCGGTTGGCTGAGATCGATCGAGCCGACTGTCGCCATGCCGCCGAAACTGTCTTCTCGCAAGCAGCATGGGGCACTGTGATGGAAAATTGGTTCGTTCGATTGGTCGTTTAAGTCATGACAACAGACACCCAACTTCTTCAAGAAGTCGGGTGTCTGATCGCTGTAGCGACTAGGATGATTTCCCAAACTTGAAATTAAATTACTTCTAGCTCATCTTCCCGTAGGTGCGCGCGGAGCTTGTCGTTATCGAACTTGACAATCAGTGGAAAATTAGCACTGATGGGGCGACCCTTCCATTCAGTAGCAATTTTATCGATCGTCCCTTCTTGATTTAAGATATCGACAGATTGACCGCGATGTTTGGGGTGATGATAGATAACTACAGATGTCTTAACACGAACGCGATCGCCTACTTGCATGTGCTTAAAATACCTATATTTTTTGATTGTCAGATTTTAACTAATAGCTTTCTATTCTCTCATAATTAGTAGCGGTCTCGCTCGATCGAGATTGAAGGCTCACTATTTTGGAGTGGAAATGGTTTGGTGGCAGTTCCTTAAATCGAGATCGAGTGACCAGATAAAGACTTCCAAGCAAATACTACTCATTGCTATACTCCTGCAACCGAGCTAACCATTCCATCGCTTGCTGTTTTCGATCTGCTGGTGTATGTGGCGACTTCACAAATCGATCGACAATTCCCGCCGTGACTAATTGCCCGAGCGATCCTT
>NZ_JANNDR010000396.1:0-5456 GCF_031378165.1 Chamaesiphon sp. OTE_75_metabat_556 | reverse complement strand
GTCTGGGGATATGCTTTGCTAGTGGGTGGGTTTAATTTGATGGGAGCGGAGTTTTGTGTTTTTGTCTTAAATGTTGGGGTGGATCGCTTGATCGAGATTAGCTCTAGTTTGTACAAATGGAGATTGTTGGCATTGAATCTGTACACAATTTATCAATTTACCTGAGTTGATGTCTGTCACCAATCGATCCAAACCATCGATACTACTAAATCTCTCCCAACTCCCAACTCGAAAACCCCAACTAAACTGGCATCAAAGCCTTAACTTTACCATCTAAAGATTTCATTAGAGATTCAAAGGGTTTGACGAATTTATCGATCCCGTCGATCAGGAGTTCACCCATGACGCTATCGAGATCGATATTCACATCGGGATCTTTGAGGCTGGCGATGAGGCGGTAGGCTTCATCGATGCCTGCTTCGATCCGGCTAGCGGGATCGCAATGGTCGGCACAGGCTTCGATCGTGCTGGGTGGTAAGGTGTTGACGGTATCGTTGCCGACGAGTCCATCGACGTACATGACGTCGCTGTAACTGGGGTCTTTGGTGCCGGTGCTGGCCCAGAGCAGGCGTTGAACGCGCGCGCCTTTGGCGGCGAGTTGTTTCCAGCGATCGGTCGCGATGATTTTTTTGTATTCTTGGTAGGCGATTTTGGCGTTGGCGATCGCAATTTTGCCTTTGAGGGCGGAGATTTTTTCGGTTTTGGTGGGATCGGGCAGGTGTTTGAGGAGCTGGTCTAGTTTACTATCGATGTTGGTGTCGATCCGGCTGAGGAAGAAGCTGGCAACAGAGGAGATGTTGCTGATGTCTTCGTCTTTGGCGGCGCGGGTTTCTAAGCCACGAATATATGCCCAGGCGGATTCAACGTAGCTGGCGACGGAGAACAGCAGGGTGACGTTGACGCTGATGCCTTCACTAATCATCTGTTCGACGGCGGGTAAGCCTTCGGGGGTGCCAGGAATTTTGATCATCACGTTGGGGCGACCGATCTCGCCATAGTAGCGACGGGCTTCGCTAATGGTGCTGGCGGTATCAGCGGCGATGGTGGGGGGGACTTCGATGCTGACGTAGCCGTCGATCCCGTTGGTTTTGTCATAAACGGGACGCAGGATGTCGCAGGCTTGACGGATATCGGTGAAGATTAGGGATTCATAGATATCGTTGAGGGATTTGCCGGCTTTAATCCCTTCCTCGATTTGTTGATCGTAAATGGCGTTGCCGGCGATCGCTTTCTCAAAAATTGCGGGGTTGGAGGTGATTCCCAAGACGCCACGGGTATCGATCAGTTGGGCGAGTTCGCCAGAGGTGAGGAGATCGCGGCTGAGATTGTCCATCCAAATACTTTGGCCGTATTCTTGTTCGATCGTCAGTAATGGGTTTTGGTCGGTTGATGACATAATCGATCGTTACTCCGGTAATGATTGTTGATGATGCTCTCGACCCAGCGGTGATGCCTAAGATGACTCTTTAGTGGCTCATGCCAATCGATGCGAGCTGGAAAATAAGTTATCGAAAAGATTTTATTTGGTAGTTATTTATAATTTGGCGATGGCATGTCTACCCAATCCTAGCTTGGCAAAATCTTAAAGCCAACCCGATCGCCTTTCCCCAGCTCTAGCTGTTGCCAAGCGAATCGTCAATCGATCGCTATTTCCCGCATTTTAGCCGATCGACATCAAAATATGAGCGTTAACGAACACAAAATTGGCTGAGATCTTGCCGATTTAACTGTGGATCGCTGGGGACCGCCGATCGAGAGGTCTTGCGGATTTGATACACTCAGCCTATCGCCGATTCGGTTAAAAGAATATGGAATTTTGGAGTCAAGTCTTAGATCTCGCCCGTACTACCGCAACTAGAGTCGGAGCACAACTGTTGCTGGACTTTGGACGCGTCCAGGGATTGGAAAAAGCTGATGGTAGTTTAGTTACGCAGTCTGATGAATGGGCGGATCGGGAGATTCGATCGAGTATTGCGGCAGTGTTTCCCGAACATGCGATTCTGAGTGAAGAGAACGAGCATGGGTTCACTGATGCCCAATGGACGTGGATTATCGACCCCCTGGATGGGACTACCAATTTTACGCGGGGGATTCCATTGTGGGGGATTTCGATCGGGTTACTCTACAATGGCGAGCCAGTATTTGGCTATGTCTATTTTCCACCTGTCAATCAAAGTTTCCACGGTTATTGGGCGGGATCTACAGGCTTAGATCTACCGACTGGGGCTTATTTGAATGACAAACCAATTCACGTCAGTCAGGATTCGCCGAGTAGCAATCATTTCTTCAGTTTGTGCGCCCGCAGTCTCCAGATCTGGCAACCAGGATTTCCTTGCAAAATTCGGATGCTCGGTGTCGCGACGTATAACTTCTTGGCGGTGGCTGCTGGCGCGAGTCTGGGTGGAGTGGAAGCAACTCCCAAAATCTGGGATCTCGCGGCTGTCTGGGCGATCGTCCATGCCGCTGGTGGGACGTGGATATCGCTGAGAGCCGAACCGACTTTCCCGGCAGTTTTCGGGCGCAATTACGGCAACTATGCGCTGCCCAGTCTGATTGTCAATCATCCAGCATTGGCAGATCTGCTGTTACCGCTGATGGATTCGATTCGGAAGTAGTTTTTAGGCTTTAGGTTTTAGGCTTTAGGCTTTAGAACGTAGAGGGTAGAGTGGGTAGAGTGAATAGAGTTTGGACAAAATTACTCAGTCCCCCGTCCCCTCGTCTCCCAGTCTCCCAGTCTCCGATCCCTATTCCGCTGGTGTAGAACTAGTAGCACTAGCCGCTGCCTCAACTTTCGCCTGTTCGCGCTTCTCACGTTTTTTGCGTTCGGCTTCGGCTAAATCTGCCATAACAGCTTCCATTTGAACGAGTTTATCCAAGTTGCTGCGGTAAGTATCGAGATCTTTTTGAACTTTCTCAGTGGGCAGGTGTAGCCCCTCGCCAATCTGGACGATCGCGGCTTCGCGTTTTTTCTCGTCTTTGAGAATATCCGGTGCTGCTTGTTCGAGAATCGTAAATAAACCGATCCCGAATAACCGACTGTATTTGAATTTTGGGTTGCTGGCGATCGCGCCGAGCGTGCTGGCTACTTGTGCCCCAATCCCATCACCACTGGGATGAGCCAGCCAATTGGCGATATCTTGTCCTTGCATACTCTGGGCAAATTCTTGGACGCCAGCAGCATCTTTACGGTACTGCTCGGCATTCCCGCCCATCGATTGACACAACGCGACAAAGATCGATTGTTTATCGGTTTCGGGACGATAACTGGTCATAAATCTGTCGAAGCTACTGACTACACCCAATGCGTAAATTGGATCGTAGGCAAAATCAACATTGGTAGACAGCAAATGCATTTCTACCATTAGTTCTTCTACTACGCGCCGATAAATCGAATTAATCGGTCGGGTATGTTTGGAGTAAAAATTACGTTTAGTATCGGAGACAGTACTCAGGTTATTCACCGGGATATATAAAGTTTGGTTAACAATACTTAATTATCGTCGATCGCCGACCCAATACGCAAAGATCGCGATCCCCAGTTTCGGTGCGATCAGGCTGAAACGCCTGTATATCAACTGCAATCGGCAATTAATAGCAACCGCGAATCGGATCGAGCCAGATCTTTTGTGCTTTTATGCGGATACTTTTGACCGATCGAGAAGGCATTCTAGTAATAACAGGTAACGATTTTTACATTTTTTAAGTAGCAGAGTTGATATGGCGCGGAATCTACAATTAGCAGTATGGCTAGCAGTTGGCACGATGGCGATCTCGATGGTTGGCCAGCCGCGAGCATCCGCTCGAATGTTCGCGCCCAACGAGCGACAGGCTGCTGTCGATATTCGACCAGTCGCAGCGACGCAGCAATATCAGGACGGCTTAACTGCTGTCGCTGCTGGTAATATGAACCAAGCGATGACTAATTTTGATCGTGCCATCAAACTCGATCCGCAATATTTCCAAGCTTATATCGAACGCGGCAATGTCAAAACTGAAGTCGGCGATCTCCCTGGAGCGGTGGCTGACTATACTACGGCCATTCAACTCAATCCTAAATCTGTTGCTGCTTACTACAATCGCGGGACGGTCTTGAGTAAAAGCGGTCGCCATCAAGCGGCAATCGCCGACTATAACACGGCTATCCGCATCGATCCTCAATACGCGCAAGCCTATATGAATCGCGGTAACGAACTTGACGATCTCGGCGATAGTGCTGGGGCCATCGCCAGTTACGATCGCGCCATCCAAATTAGACCCGATTATGCACTCGCCTATCTCAACAGGGGTATCGCCCACGGTCGAGCGGGACATCGCTCCCAAGCCGTCACCGATCTCCAATTGGCCGCAAAATTATTCAAACAGATGGGAAATATCGATCGCTACAATCGCACTCTCCAAATTATCAATAGTTTCTAATTTAGAACTTTAGAACCACTCAAGCTGACTAGCTGCAACTGCATCCGATCGTCTCATCCCCTATAATTGAGGAGAAAGTTCAGACATTAAGTTCTTCGATGACTCCAGAAGTAGACAGCAATCTGCCAGCGAATACCGAACTGAGTACTGCACTATGGTCACCAGACGAAGATTCGAGCGATCTGAGCGATCTCGATGGCGATAAGTTAGACCAACTCCCAGCAGACGTGGAGATGTCTTTTTTCGACCATTTGGAGGAGTTACGCCAGCGGATATTTTACGCGATTATTGCGGTGGCGATCGGTGCGGCTGGTTGTTTTGTCTATGCCAAGCAAATCGTCCAAGTCTTAGAAATTCCCGCGATTGGCATCAAGTTTCTCCAATTAGCTCCTGGTGAATACTTTTTTGTCTCGGTGAAGGTGGCTGGTTATTGTGGCTTATTAGTCGCTAGCCCAGTGGTTCTCTACCAAATTATCCAATTTGTGATCCCTGGTTTGACGCGGCGCGAGCGTCAGCTAGTATTACCTGTAGTGGTTGGTTCTTCGGTGTTGTTTGTTGCTGGGATTGCGTTTGCTTACTACGCACTGATTCCGGCTGCTTTAAATTTTTTGATCGGCTATGGCGAAGATGTCGTCGAACAGGCTTGGTCGATCGATCGCTATTTTGAATTTGTCTTGGTGTTATTGTTTGCAACGGGTTTGCTATTTGAATTACCTGTCGTCCAAATTTTGTTATCGCTACTCGGTATTCTCTCTTCCAAGCTGATGTTATCTGGCTGGAAAAGCGTGGTCGTCGGCTCGATGGTCGTCGGTGCGATCGTCACTCCCTCTACCGATCCCTTGACTCAAAGTTTGTTAGCAGGTGCTGTTTTAGCTTTGTATTTTGGTGGGGTTGGGGTGGTTAAATTATTGGGTAAGTAGAGCGGGGAGTTGGGAATAGACAATAAACATAGTATTGACCCTCGCTCGGCTCTCCCCAAATTCCACTCACATCCGCCGCTCTGCAATGTTAACTATCGCTGACTGTCAGGACGTCGTTTT
>NZ_JANNDR010000375.1:0-13843 GCF_031378165.1 Chamaesiphon sp. OTE_75_metabat_556 | reverse complement strand
ATGTTACCAGCGGCGACCATGGCGGCAAGTGCGTCTAACTGACCGGTGCTCAGGTATTGACCTTGAGCGTCTGCTTGGGCGACTACTTTGGAGAATCCGTCTAACATATTATTTAATCCTGTTTGCGTTTAATAGTTTCGATTTCAAACTTATCGGCATGGTGTGAAGTCAATGACTTAACATACCTTAATTAATTTGGGAAAACTCTCGTATTAATATGAGAGGCTAACTAGTTTTTACTAGTTGCGATCGAGTTTTTTTAGCGATTAGCTTTGTCTATTCATCTAAATTTATACAATGTTATGTGAATTCTTTGCTGTTTCTCTTCATCTTTGTCACAAACGTTAATAATCCACCACTGCCTAGCTCCTACCTCGGACAATAGGTATCATAGTTACACCACTTTTGCGCTGTGAGCACAAAAAAAAATCGCTTAAATGTCTCCCTCGATCCGATCGAGCGAGAGAAGTTGGAAAAACTGGCTGCAGATTCTGGGCTATCGCTCTCGCGGACGATCGCCCAATTGATCCGCAAAGCTAAAAGTAAGCCTAAGGATGACGATCTCAACAACACATAAAAAACCCAGCTTCCAAGTAGAAGCTGGGTCGATCAAGTCTTTCGCCACATCAATTTAACTACGAGCTAATAACTCCTGGCTTTGGGAGCGACCACTAATCTGTAGCTTGCGCTGTAATTGACGAGCTAAAGTGGCAAACACGGCGATCTGTGCGACTAATGTGGCCAAGATCGCGCCAGTGCTAACCTGGAACAAAGTCATTGGTGCAAACGGTGAAAATAATACGACGATCTCCAACAAGTCGCTGGGAACACGTGCCATCGATAAAACATAAGCGATGCCCAACGGTGAGATCGCGACAATACCGACAATACCGACGATCCACACATGCTGCTTTTTGACCTTGAGAAATAGCCCTAAATGAGCGATCGTGGCATAAATCAGTATCAAAGTAGCTGCAAGACAAACACCAGTCGCCAGTTTTAAGCCATAACCGGGCGCGCTCCATCCATTAAAGCTCATACTATTGCTGACTTTAGTCAATCCAAAGACTGCGGCAGGCAGCCAAACAGCCATTGCCATGCCAATATTAATCGCGATCGTTAGCAAGGCTGGACTTTTATCATTACTAATTAAATCTCGAACCAGGTCGCGTTGCCAAAACTTCCGCCCCCGATTGGTGTGTTCGCGACGATGGCGGCTCCAATCTTGTAGTGCTTGTTTGCTAGGCAACAACATGAAGATCGACAGTAACAACGCCATAAAATCGCCGATCGCCAATCCAGAAATCAGTTGCCGAGTGGTCAAATAATTAGCTGGCTGCGCAAAAATTAATGGCAGCGTAAATCCACCAACCCATAATTGTAAACAAAGATTGATGAAATAACTTTGCCGCTTACCGATCGCCGTGGCTGTGGGATTGAGATAGCGACGTTCCAACGCTTGCCATACCCAGTAGCTCGCGATTGCAAAACTGCAAGTGCTGAAGATATAAATCCAGACCGCACTGCTAGTAATGGGGAGTCCAAACCAAGAAATCCGATCGCTAGATTTACCTAGCCAGGATTCGTGATTTATCGTCCCTCCCAAATAGGCGTTGGTGACTAATAGGGGTACCCCCAGCGGGAACGCCATCGCAATGGTAGTGACAATTGCCTGTACGCCGCCAAGGAGCACGTATAAAACCGCTGTACTAGCAAATAACCACCAAGTAGCACAGATCGTCAGATACCAACTTACCAGTAATGCGGGGCTGGCACTGAGGCTCAATCCGAAGCCTAGATGGAGCGGCAACATCAGCGCAGCAGCCAAGTAGACCAAAATTGGTATGCCCAAGACTTTGCCGATAAAGATGGTTGGTGCTGATTGGGGACTGAGGCGAATAAAATTGAGCGTACCGCGCTTTTCTTCCCGCACCAAATCCGCCACCAATGTATAAACCGCTCCCAAAATCAGTCCGAAGGATAGAATCCAGCTCAGGGAGTTAAAAATATCCGAACGCCAAATTTGCCAGTTGACCTTAAAATTGCCATTACCATCTAGCTGACACAGAGCAGTGTAGCCATCATTTGATGAAAAGCTGCAATACTTGCTGTACGTATTTTCATTTACTTTGAATCGACGCTCTGCTGTGGGTCGATCGATACTGTTAGAACGCTCGATCGAGACAACATCCGGCACCGCGACAGGAATCTGACCGCTAAAATACAAAAATGTCAATACCTGGACTAGTAAACTTGCGACGATCGCAATCCCCAGATTGCGCAGGGTCAAGCGTTCTTTGAGTTCGCGAAATAGTTGGGGGTTGGTGTCCCCGACTCGATCGACTATTTTACCTAAATTCATATGCCTACCTTACTTTACTGGTTAGCTGACCGAGCAACTGGCGATGTTAATTAGACCGAATTATTAGCTGTCAATCCTTTGCTTTGGGATTGTCCGCTCTGTTGTAATTTCCGCTGCAACTGGCGTGTCAAAAAGGCGAAGCAACCCAACTGAGTGAGGAATGCTGCGAAAATTGCACTCATTGATAGTTGCGGGATGCCGATCGATGCCAGCGGTGAAAATACTAGTAACATCGCCGATAGTCCCGTAGGGGTGTGACTGGGTGATAAGACGAATGCGCCCACTATCGGCAGGAACATTGCCCCGCCAACGCTACCAATAATCCACGTTTTACGTTGCTTGAAATTGAAAAATAGGGCTAAATGAGCGATCGCGGCATAGATGCCAATCAGACTGGCAGCGATGCAGATCCTGGCTACGAACTGCGCCCGATCGAAAGCAATAGACAGTGGCAGCCACAGCACTAGTGCCATGCCTAGATTAATGGCAACTGCCAGGAGCGCAGGACTTTTGTCGTTACCAATTAGATCTTTAACTAATTCTCGTTGCCAGAATTTCCGCTGGTGATGGGTGACGCGTTCGCGCCGATACCGACTCCAATCTTGCAATGCTTGTTTGGAAGGCAGCAGTGTGGGAATTAATAACAGTAGCACCACAAAATCGATCGGAGCCAACCAAATGGCAGCAATTACTCGGTTGTAAATGTAGCCGCTGCTGTTCGATAGAATCGCCGGTACTGCGAATCCCGCAATCCAGATGTGCCAGCAAAGATTGAGGCGATAACTTTGAAATTTACCAATGATTGTGGCCGTAGGAGCGAGATAGCGACGTTCGAGAGCCTGCCATATCCAGTAACTTGCGACTAAACAGGTGCCAATTTCAAAGGTGTAAAACCACAGTGCGTTGCCAACAATTGGCAATCCAAACCAACAGAGTGAATCAAAGCCGAATACATCGCCATCTCGCTCGATCGATCGAGTGACGACTGTATTAATGGCCATTAAGGGCATCCACAGCGGGTACCCAATGGCGATCGCGCTTAAGATTGCTTGTACGCCACCGAGAAGAACATATAAAACCGTAGCACTAGCCAATAGAAAAGCTAGTGCTCCAATCGCCAGATCCCAACTCAGGAGTAAAATAATGTTCCCACCAGCATTCATACCAGCAATAAAATGTAGCGGTAAGATTGCCCCGATCGCTAAATAAATCAGGCTGGGTACGCCAATAATCTTACCGCTAAAAATTGTCTGTGCCGATTGCGGACTCAGGCGAATAAAATTCAGCGTACCGCGCTTTTCTTCGCGGACTAAATCGGCAACTAAAGTATAAACCGATCCCAAAATTAGTCCGAATGGCAAAATCCAAGATAAACAGCTAAAAATATCTAGCCACCATTTTTGCCAGTTAATATCGAAGCCTCCATTCGCACTGAGGCGACAGAAGCCTTCATCATAGCTACTAGCAGGTGGAACCACACAATAATTACTATGAACTGCGAGTTTCTCGGCTGATAAACCCTCGTAAGCAGGAATGGGAATCTGGCCGTTAAAATACAGTAAGACTAATCCTTGGACGATCGCGGCACAGACGAGTGCCAGAGTAATATTTCGCGGCGTCAGACGTTCTTTGAGTTCTCGAAATACTTGCGGGTTGGAGTTACCCACTTTGTCGATGATATTAGTTAATTTTGGCATAAATTTTAGTGAGATGATTGCTGGGCGATCGAATATTACGTATATTTACATACCATTCATTTTTACTACCATCACAATTAAATTTTTATTAGTAAATTGACTCTTTAATTATCTAAATTGTTGCATATTCCTGTCTCTTTGCCGATCGGTTGATGACTAAGTTAAGAAGCTTGCTGATGTCCTAATTTCAAGAAGATTGTTTCCAAATCTTCCTGAGTACATTGGAAATTGGTAATTGGAAGTTGGGCGTGAATGAGAGATCGTAATAAATCCGCCGCATCCTCTTCTGTACCCGAAAATCCCACTCTGATTTGATTGGTACCTGCTAAGATTTCAATATCGGTAGCTAGGGAATTACATTTAAGCTCTCGCTTGAGTACTTCAGGATCGCCTAATGTCGTTATCAAAATTTGTTGGCGGCTCAAACGTTGATAGAGATCTTGTAATCGACAACTCTCAACCAAAAATCCCAACTCCATAATTCCTACCGAGGTACAGAGTTCGGCTAAGTCACTCAAGACGTGGGACGAGATCAAAATCGTCATCCCTGCTTCTTGCAACGTCTTGATAATCTGCCGAAACTGCATCCGCGCGATCGGATCTAGCCCTGACACTGGTTCGTCTAAAAGTAATAAAATTGGCTCGTGAATAATCGTCCGCGCCAAACTCAATCGCTGTTTCATCCCCCGCGAGAGGGTAGCGATTTTACTATTGCGCTTGGTACTCAGTTGCACCAATTCTAGGACATCGTACAGCCGTCGCTGCCGCCGTTCGGCGGTAAGTTTGTATAGTCGGGCAAAATAATCGAGATAATCCCACACTGTCAAATCGTCATACAACGGGAAATCATCAGGCAGATAGCCCAATACCCGCTTGAGATTGGCATTACTACGATCGCGCAATAACCTTTCGCCATTAATATAGATCTCGCCAATGGTTGGCTCCTCAGCGGTGGCTAGCATCCGCATCAAGGTGGTCTTACCCGCACCGTTAGGGCCAATCAACCCGTAAACTTCTCCGGCCTCTACGGCCAAATCTACCCCATTGACGGCAATCTGTCGATCGAATTGTTTGGTGAGATCTTCTGTCCGAATCGCTAGTTCTGTTGCCATATTAGGTCGTCGATCGCGGTGGGATTGTTTCGATTGTAACTACTCAAACTGGAATCGTCTCGCTCAAGCTAAAAATTCCAGTTCTTCTTCATACAGTCTGCCCACCAATGATTCCAGAAATATCGATCGATCGCCAAGATTGACATGAGGGGCTAATTTCGATTCCCTACCTTGTCTCCGTGCTCGCTCCGCGATCTTGAATGGCATGGATAATTGCCACATTAGCCGCCGGAAATTGGTAATTATTCAAATCGCTCGCCTTTACCCACCGCACTTCTTCAGATTCGAGCGGCTGGGGAATACCACTGATATGCTGACAATGATGGACGATCGCCGTGAGTTGGAAGTTAGGATAAGTATGGTTGATCGAAATCAGATGCGCCCCGACAGTAATTTCGATCGCCAATTCTTCCCGAATCTCTCTGATAATACATTCGGCAACCGTTTCACCAGGTTCGATTTTCCCGCCTGGAAACTCCCACAGTCCCCCCATTGTGCCACTAGCTTTACGTCGATCGATTAAAATCTGCCCAGATTGATTCCAGATGACAGCGACACCAATTTGTTTATGCGGCAGTTCTAAATTCACAATTATATTGCGTTTGTGACTTCAGCTCTTGTGGGGATTGATACAGCAGCACCCCTACGAGTCACGCAGATTGCGGCTGCCTGAGTTGCAGTTATTAAAGCTTGCTCTAGCTCTGTACCTTGCGATATCTCAGCAACGAAGTATCCTATAAAAGTATCTCCTGCTGCCGTTGTATCAACCACCTCAACTTCTTTAGCCGGAATTTTAATCAGTTCTGTTTTGTCTCGACACATAACGCCATGTTCGCCAAGTGTGAGAATTACTGTACAGTCTGGCAGTTTTTTTGCAAGATCGTCAACGATCGTCTGTGGATCCCGATGGTTGGTAAGTCCTTCGCCTTCAGTTTCATTCAAAATGAGAATGTCTATTTTGTCGAGTGGAAGATTACGGATTTCCGAATCAAATGGAGCAGGGTTAAGGACAATTCGTAGTCCTTTCTTGTAGCTTTTCTCTATAATCTCGGATACTGCATTAATTTCATTCTGCAACAGGATAATATCCCCTGACTTTGTTTGGGCTAAGACATCATCAATTTCTGAAGATTGGATTGACTGGTTCGCGCCACCGAAAAGCAAAATGCAATTTTCTCTCTGACCCTCAGATAATACTTGAATAATGGCATGTCCAGTTGGAATTTTATCTTCAATCTCTATATTTGAGGTATCTACGCCAGCTTTGTCTAAATCTTTTCGCAGCCATTCGCCATCAGTTCCAATCTTACCAGCGTGAAGAACTTCAGCTCCAGCTCTTGCAATCGCAACAGATTGATTAAGTCCTTTTCCCCCAGCAAATGTCTGATAGCTGTGGGAAGCTAGCGTTTCACCCGGTTGAACAAAATGGGGGACACTATAAACATGGTCAATATTGATCGATCCAAAGTTAATTATTTTCATTCATTTTTCTCAGAGCGATATAACTACATATTATGCTGCACTTTGCCCGACAACATCCCTACAGAGGATACTTTGTCGCAGATCTGCGGTATAAATCCAGCTTACGGAGGTATTATCAAGCACTAATGATAAGCTCAGCAGTTTTTCGTAAGTGTCAAAGTGTGCTACGAAAATTAAAGATCGGAGAGGAAGTAGTGGGTTAGAGTAGAGGGTAAACCGTCCGCTGTGCGGAATCGCCATCAGAGATCTCAAATCGGTTCTATATAATTTTAGGGCAAAATTCCCCTTTCCCCAAGGGAGACGATCCCTCACCATCTATCCATAAAAAAAGCCCGCCGGAGCGGACTTTTCAATCTCTATGAAGCAAGATATTCGCCGATATCTGCTTTGCGTTTGCGGAGCTTGGCAATGGCTTCACGCTCGATTTGCCGGACGCGTTCGCGGCTGATATTGAGCAAGTCACCAATCTTCGCCAAGGTCAGCGGTTGAGTATCCTTTAACCCAAACCGCAGTGTGAGAACTTGTTGCTGTTGCGGTGTCAATTCCGACATCATCCGCTCCAAGTCCAATTGCAAGGATGAGTTGGTAACGTATTCCTCTGGCGATATTCCTGGATCTTCAAGCAGATCGCCTAGTTCGGTATCTTGATTGTCACCGACCCGTAGATCGAGCGATAATGGTTGACGTGCGCGCTCTAGGTACTCTCGAACCTGCTTAGAAGATAGCTCTAGTTCGGCGGCTAATTCATTAATTGTCGCTGCTCGTCCGAATTGTTGCGCCAAAGCACGTTGAGCTTTTTTGATCTTGTTGAGTTTTTCGGTGATGTGGATCGGTAAGCGAATCGCACGCGCTTTCTCCGCGATCGCGCGGGTAATTGCTTGGCGAATCCACCAATAAGCATAGGTCGAAAACCGATAACCCTTACTGGGATCGAATTTTTCAACACCGCGTTGCATCCCAATCGTCCCTTCTTGAATTAGATCGAGCAGATCGATGTTGCGCTTGATGTATTTTTTGGCTACAGATACCACCAGCCGGAGATTGGCCTCGACCATCCGGCGTTTGGCGTTTTCACCCGCTGAGACAGTCTTGTGCAGATGGAGTTCGTCGATATTGGCAGCAGTTGCCCATTCCGTTAAACTTGGTTCGCGACCGAGTTCTTCGATGAGAGTATTCTTGACTGCCATCAGGATCGTCAACTGCTGTACCTGTTTACCATACAGGATTTCCTGTTCGTGCGTGAGCAGGGGCACGCGCCCAATTTCACGGAGGTAGGTACGGACAGTATCAGTTGATGCTTGAGCAGTTTTCATGACTCTGGCTAAAATGTAGGGGGAATTTAGATGCAAAATCTCGATTGCAGGGGAGTCTTGCTAATTGACAGTCGGCGATCGCAGCCCGATCGCTGTAGTGTTAGTAAGTCTCAGTTGAAGTTGGTTCTCAAGTTTAAGTTTACTTATCTCTCTAATAATCTTAACATTTCTATACACAGATTGATCGAGTTTTTCAATCCTCAGCCAATTAGCTGACAGTATACAATCCAAGTGTAATTGGGCTTTGGCGGTTCGGTCTTCACCCCCCACTCGTTACCAATAACCGTCCTCATCGACATGGCTTCACTCTCATCATAATTAAGGTTTGTTTACAAGACGGCGATCTACAGCACATTTTGGAGATATTTAAGTTCGATGCAGACAATTTGGTTGATTCGTCACGCACATCGGTTGGACTTTATCGAGCCAGCCTGGTTTGAAACGGCAATTTATCCGTACGATCCGCCGCTGTCAAGCCAAGGATTCGATCGGGCAATGCATTTGGCTCAAGCATTTGCGAGCATACCAATCGATCGAGTGTTGACTTCTCCCTTCTTACGGACGATTCAAACCGGATCTCCATTGGCAACGTTACTGCAGTTGCCGATCCGATTAGAGTGGGGGTTGTGTGAGTGGCTGTGCCAAGACTGGACCCCAGCATTACCAAAAACAACACCGATTGATCAACTGATGCGAAATTACCCAAATATTGATGTGGATTATCAATCCCTAGTTATGCCCTGCTACCCTGAAACTTTGGAGGAACTAGATATACGTTTGAATAATATAGCACAAAAACTGATTCATCACAATTGCGATCATTTGTTGGCGATCGCGCATAAAGGTTCTGTCTTGGGAATCGTAGCGGCGTTGACTGGTGAGGCTGGTTGGCGCAACTACGATTTACCATGCGGTGGGATGATTAAATTAACGCGCGATCGGGATCGCTGGCACTCAAGTCTCATCGAGGGGTAAGCCGTGACGCATTGCCGAGAGTCGCGCTTGGGCTTTGGGGTCGAGCGAATTGAATAAGAATCGTCCGGCAGATTGTTTTTGGGGGCGGTGCCGCCGTTTCGATCGTTTGGCACTAAAATCGACATCAGCGATCAGTTGTAACGATGAGATCCACTCAGCCCCAAATCCAATTGCGGTCATCTGTTGGGCGCGATCGGATGTCGCGACAATCAGCCTTGATGCGGAGTATTGGAGATCGTGACGAAAGGCCGCACAGAACTTCTCAATATATGTATCGGCAGTTTCGAGAAAGTCACTGTAATGAATCGATAAATTTGGGGTAATTATTTCACAGTAGGCTGGCGCATCTCGACTATAGGCGTCGAATACGACTTTAGTTTGGTAGTCTTCATAGGCACTATAGTTAATCAGTGCTTCGACCAGTTTTTCGCGTGCGGCTTCTAATTCAGCTCTCGACCCCGATTGTAGCGGATTTTGTTTGGTCTGTCTGTCATGTAAGTCTGTCCAGGCTCCAATCACGTTGTAGCCGTCAACGAGCAATACAGCTTGTTTTCGTGAGGGAGGCATGGTTCAAATCAGTTGACAGTTGATAGTTGCAGCTCGCGCCCTGAAGGAAACCTCCAGGTTGAGCGAGAAAAGACAGATAGTTGACAACAAGATGTAGTAGCAGCACCACCAAAATCTTTGTTGAATGACAGTCTTCTTAATAAATTTTTATATTCGCTCTCCCAATGTTAACAAGTTGTGGGATAAGTGGCTAGGGGGACAAGGGGGTAGTGGGGTGACGGACAGTCCAAATTTCCACTCTAAATTTCAATCTTTCCCATCAATCGCTGCCGAATTCTTTGGGGATCGCCACTATCGGCTACTTGTCCACATTCGATCGAGAACGCACCATCGCAATAGTCCAATTCTTCGAGTCGATGCGTGACCCAGAGCGCAGTTAAGCCGCGACTTTTGACGAGGTCGCGGACGCGGGCGACCAGATCTAATTGTGCATCAGGGTCGAGCAGGGCTGTCGGCTCGTCAAATAAGATGACCTCGATTTGTCTGGCGATCGCGCCTGCGATCGCCACCCGCTGCTTTTGACCGCCACTGAGGGCATAAATGGGGCGACGGATTAACTCGCCCAGATTGACTGCATCTAAAGCTTCGACCACCCGATGATGCACTCGACTGGCAGTCAGTCGTTCGGCAACCAGTCCAAACGCGACGTCGGCACCAACTGTCGGCATCACCAACTGACAATCGGGATTTTGGAAGACAATGCCCAACCCGCCCTGAATCTCGATCGTCCCAGATTGGGGTGCTAGTAGCCCCGCAATTAACTGCAACAAGGTTGATTTACCGCTGCCATTGGTACCCAATAGCATCCAAAACTCACCGCGCGGCACGGAGAGAGAACAACGATCAAGTACGGTTTTACCAGACTGCCAGGCAAAGGAGAGATCTTTGACTTCGATGGCTGGTGAGGGGAATGATTCGGTCATAGCGGGGGGCGGGGGGCGAGGGGCGAGGGGCTACGCCAACGGTAGGTCTCCCAGAAACTTAACGCACGATCGGCGCATCTAAAATAACGGGGAGTCGATCGAAAAGGCGGAAATTAAGCTCCTGCAAAGGCGACAAACCCTGGTGTTTTACCAGAAGCTGCCGCACCGGATTTTTCGTACATTTGGGCGGCGACGATCGAATCGGTCATCACCGCAATTTTCTTTTCTGGCTGGCGATCGCAGGTCAATTCTAGCAAGGTGCGGTCACCGGATTTCGCTGCTGCTAAAACTTGTTGGTAAACGGTATCCGCTTCTTCGACAGTCTTCCGTTGCACTGACATGGGCATAGCCGTATTTTTGAGCAGGATTTCGATGACGTACATAATCTAATCAGAAATTGAGGGTAGGGATTCTCATTGTAAGCCGATCGCTAATTTCGTGGCTAGTGGCGGGTCAGATTCGGTCGGTCTGGATGCACCAACTGGCAAAATCTCGAAGCTAACAGATTTTCTGATGAAGATCGAGATCGTCACTCACTCTCGTTTGAGGACAAATTCATCGAACTTAATCGCACCAGTCAGTGGCGTGCGAGTATCAAAGCGGTAGCTACTGACGGTGCCAGTTTTCGTATCGAGAATGCTAAAGGCAGTGATATCGTTGCTAGCAAGGTATGGTTGAGGATTGCCGAGATCGTCAGTCAGTGGAGCGATCGATGGGACGATCGGCGTCAAACCGTTGGGGTTGTCAGTGGCAGCGTAGTTTTTCAGATCGCCTGTCGGCACATTACGCCGTTTGTCACCCACGTAAGCACCGTAGGAGTTCCCGACATTAGAAGACTCCAAAAAATGCATCCCTGCTGAGTTGACAAACCGGTTCCAAATGTGGGTATGCCCATAATAGACCAATTGCACTTTGGCAGCAGTTAACAGCGGCACCACATCCCGAATCAGGAAATCATCCTGACGGGGATAGGTGTATTCGATCGAGGTAATCGCGCCAGGATTGCGCTGCTGAATCTTTTGAATCGGATCGGTATAAGCGGGTACCACATTTTCCCCCAGCGAATGGGGCGGATGGTGGAACATGACAACTTTGTATTTTGCTTGCTGAAATTCTGGACTGTGGAGTTCCCGCTCTAACCAGTTATATTGCAAACTACCTTTAGCAATCGGGACAAAGATGTGTTGTCCGTAACCCCAGTTAGCAGGTCGATCGAAGTCAGTCTGGCGTTCGCGGTATTTACCTCTGGCGTCTGCATCCAAACTGGGCGTGCGCCAAATATTAGTAACGTGTAGGACAATGAGTCGAATATCTCCAAAGCTAACCGCATAGTATTGTTTACCGCCAGGACTCGTCTGGGGTAGGGAAAAAATTTCTTCGTAAGTGTCGGTATTAAAAGAATTATCCTTCAGCCAGGACGATCGAGCATTCGCGAACGAGGGCGGGAGTTTAACCGCGTGTTCGCGAGGAATCGCATCTTCAAACTGATAATTCAGGGATTGATCGCCATCGAATCGTCCCATCACCTCATGATTGCCGATTGCCGGAAATATTGGCGCGTGCTGAATCAACTCCCCACCTTTGTATAGAGTCTCAATCCCCGACTGCTTCAGCTTGTAACTACCACGCCCTTGAAGTGCCGGAAAAAAAGCCCCACCGCGCCGATCGTCAAACCATTCCGACGCCCGATCGGCAATGTTCGTCAAATCCCCTGCCATGAATACGGCATCTACCCGTCCCAAAGTCTCTGCTACTTTTTGCAGATTGGCAGTTACCATCGGCATTAGTTGGTGGTCGGACGTGAGTAAGATTTTTAGTGGTTTACCTGTTGTCGGATTAGCCGTCAGACTAAATGTTTTGCTCGTGATGTGTGCGCCATCTACGGTAACACTCGTCACCCGATAAGGCACCCTTAGATTGGGTAATAATCGAGAGATCGTCGCTTCATGTCGCCAGATCGGGCGACTTCGAGTTTGGGGATATATCTGCCCATCTGCGACTTGAGTGCCAACACGAGATCGGGCGTCTTCACGAGTGCGACTGAGTTGAGTGGTAGTAGCGATCTCCGTTTGAGCCAATTCTCGACCATAGCTGACAGTATGTTTAACGCCAGCAAACTCAGTAAACCAAACTACATTCACCGAATTAGCACCCGGCAATTGCAAAAACGGATCGGTCAGTAATGTCGGGATGGCAGTCATAGACCAATACACTTGGATGATTAACCAAATTATTGCTAAAATACAACTCACAAATGCCGCTTGCCTTAACCGGATCGGTCGCTTGAATGGCTTACTCATAATTAATGATTAGATGCGACGATCGTCAATACCAAGAAGCTTACTCCAACTTGTGTGTCTATTATTAGGAAGCTCGATCGAATTTAGGCGATCGAGGTCGTAACCGATCTTCACTGGTGTCGTTGGCGATCTTCTTGCTGTCATGGCTTGGTTTGAAGCGATTGGTTTGAAATGATATGTTGCAATTTAATGGCGATCGCCAATTTTCCACCTCGCTCGGATACTTATGAGTATTTATACTTATCTACCTCCGTCAAAGAATATGGCAGAGGTGCGATCTCTCGAGAGAATGTTAAATTTTGTCGAAGAAAAGGTAAAGATTTTACCCATATCGGCACAATTCCATTAGACTAGGTAAAGAAACGTAAACTGATTTCATAAATCAGTTGACTCATAACGTGTTGATTTTTGCATCCATGTTGCTCAAATCGATCGCGTCAAACAATGTCCTTATAATATCTGGAGTTTTACTGCACCATGACTATTGCAGTTGGCAACCAGCAAGCCGAAAGAGGCATCTTTGATGTCTTAGACGACTGGTTAAAAAAAGACCGGTTCGTATTCGTCGGCTGGTCTGGTATCTTACTATTTCCTTGCGCTTTCCTAGCCCTCGGTGGCTGGATGACTGGTACCACGTTCGTTACTTCTTGGTACAGTCATGGTTTGGCTTCTAGCTACCTCGAAGGTTGCAACTTCCTTACCGCCGCTCTTTCTACTCCTCCTAATAGCGTGGGTCACTCCTTAATGCTGTTGTGGGGACCTGAAGCTCAAGGTGACTTCACTCGCTGGTGTCAACTTGGCGGTCTGTGGGCATTTGTAGCTCTTCATGGCGCATTTGGTCTGATCGGATTTATGTTACGTCAATTTGAGATCGCTCGTCTAGTCGGGATTCGTCCTTACAACGCACTGGCTTTCTCCGGTCCGATTGCCGTGTTCGTTAGCGTCTTCCTAATTTACCCACTGGGTCAATCTGGCTGGTTCTTCGCACCTTCATTTGGCGTAGCTGCAATCTTCCGTTTTATCTTATTCCTCCAAGGTTTCCATAACTGGACGCTCAACCCCTTCCACATGATGGGTGTTGCGGGGATTCTCGGCGGTGCGCTCCTGTGTGC
>NZ_JANNDR010000366.1:0-19761 GCF_031378165.1 Chamaesiphon sp. OTE_75_metabat_556 | reverse complement strand
GACGATCAGATAACTACCAACGATCGGGCATAAAATTCCGACCAAAATCCCGATCGCGATCGCATGTCGCATAAATTCATAATGCCAAGGACTAGTCAGAATTTCTAGCATTAGTTAATAGTTAATATTGCTGGTGCTGTTGCGGGTATAAAAAATAGTCGAAGATTGAGTAGTTTAATCCCTAAAGCCTAAAGCCTAAAACCTAACCCCTACCTAAAGGATCGCGAATAGAACTATAATCTGTGGTTGGCAAGCCCATCTATATTTTAGGAGTTCACGGTGGAACGGACATTTATCGCAATCAAGCCTGACGGCGTTCAACGTGGTTTAGTTGGTGAAATCATTCGTCGGTTAGAAACTAAAGGCTTTACCCTCGTTGCCTTAAAATTATTGCACCCCAGCCGCACATTAGCCGAACAGCATTATGCCGTTCACAAAGAAAGACCTTTTTTCAGCGGTTTAGTTGATTTTATTACGTCTGGTCCAGTCGTCGCCATGGTCTGGCAAGGCGATGGCGTTGTCGCTGCTTCCCGCCTAACTATCGGTGCTACCAATCCTCTCGTATCGCCACCAGGGACGATTCGCGGCGATCTCGGTATCAACATCGGTCGCAACCTGATTCACGGTTCTGACGCAGTAGAAACCGCTCAGAGCGAGATCGCACTATGGTTCAAATCAGAAGAATTAGTCAGTTGGACACCTTCAGTATCCCCTTGGTTGGCGGAATAAACAACGACTGAAGTCGTTGCTGGTGGTACAAAGTCTGCCTACGCAGACTGGACGTTTCAGTCTGCGTAGGCAGACTTGGCAACACTAGCCGCGACTTCCAGTCGCTAGGCGGATCTCGCTTAACACTAACCCTGAATCCGACTCGCGATCGTTTCGGGCTGAATTGCTGACAAGATCACATGCCCCGAATCCATAATCAACACCGCCCGCGTCCGTCGTCCATACGTCCCATCGATTAATTGCCCCCGCTCTCTGGCTTCACTAATATTCCGCTTAATCGGTGCCGAATCAGGACTGACGATCGCGACAATCCGCTGTGTAGAGACAATATTTCCAAAACCAACATTAACCAATTGAACATTCATTGTGGATAGTGGATAGTGAAGAGTGGATAGTCAATAAAAAGCAATGCTGCAATTAATCATTGCGATCGAAACATCTCAATTTACTATCCACTATCCACTTTTCACTTTCCACCAAATTAGATGCAACAGGTTGACTTCACGACATTGACTGCGGCAGTACGGGAGTTGCAACCAGATTGGATTCCCGCACGAGTCGAAACCGTCTATCAACGCGATCGCTACACCCTCGCCCTCGGCTTACGCACCCTCGAAAAGAAAGGCTGGATTGCCATCTCCTGGCACCCTCAAGCCGCCCGGATCGTCCTCACCGATCCCCCACCGCGCATTCCCGATACCTTCACTCTCAGCCAGCAATTGCGCTCCGTTTTGGGCGGATTGGCAATGGTAGAGATGAACATGGTTGCCCCCTGGGAACGATTGGTGCGGCTGGCATTTGCGACCAGACCTGGGGCTGAGGCTCGATATTATCTATATGTAGAACCGATCGGCAAATATAGCAATCTCACCCTCACCGATGCCGATAATCTCATTATTACCACCGCGCATCAAGTTAGCAATAAACAGTCTAGCGTGCGGACGATCGAAACTGGCCGACCTTATGAAGTACCGCCATCACTAACAGATCCGATGCCGAGTTTGGAGGAACCGATCGATCGCTGGATCGAAAGAGTTAGTTTGATTCCCGACAAGCTCAACCAGCGACTGGTTAGAAGTTATCGCGGCTTGAGTACGATCCTGATGAATGAGCTGATTGCCACCGCTCAACTCAGTCCGATCCAAACTACCGACACATTAGATCGATCGGACTGGGAAAACTTATTTGCATACTGGCAAAAATGGCTCAGAACCCTCACTCAAGTAGAAGGATATCAATTTCATCCCCATCTGACAACTAACGGCTTTAGCGTCCTGGGCTGGAGCGATTCAGTTACTCCAGTAGCTACAGTCAATGACGCAGTTGAGACTTACTATACCCAGATACTCGATCGCGAAGCATTTACCCAACTCAAACACCAACTCACCCAAAAATTAAGCACGATCCTAGCTAAATTACGTGTTAAAGCAAATACATTCAAAACCAAACTACTAGAATCTACAGGTGCTGATGAATATCGCACCAATGCCGATCTGTTAATGGCATATCTCCAAGAGTGGCAACCAGGGATGAACCAAATCATCCTCAATGATTTTGAAACAGGTGAACCAGTTAAAATCAAACTCGAACCCGAAAAGAATGCGATCCAAAATGCCCAATTTCTCTACAAACGTCACCAGAAACTCAAACGTGCCAAACTCGCCGTCGATCCCTTACTAGCCGAAGTCCAAGCCCAAATCGACTATCTAGAACAAGTCGAAGCCAGCATTCTCCAAACCGAAGAAGATCGCGAAAATGATGTCCGCGACATGCTCCAAACTCTCTTAGAAATCAAGAAAGAATTAATCGATACTGGTTATTTCCCCGCCGCAGATCGGATCGCTAAAGCCGAACTAGCCGAAACAAAGCCTCGCTCTCTCAAAACGCCTAGCGGCTTTGAACTTCTGATCGGACGCAACAATCGTCAAAACGATCTACTCACTTTTAAAACAGCAACAGAATACGATCTCTGGTTCCATGCTCAAGAAATTGCGGGTAGTCATGGCTTATTAAGAATTACGCCTGGAGCGGTAGCTGAGGAAGCAGATTTACAATTTACCGCCAATGCGGTGGCTTACTATAGTCGCGCCAGACAAAGCCAAGCTGTTCCGGTGGTATATACAGCAACCAAGCATGTCTATAAACCCAAGGGTGCTAAACCAGGAATGGTGATCTATAAGCACGAACAAATTGTGTGGGGACATCCACAGGGAATTGAGATCGATCGCTAGCCTCAAAACGGGGATTGGCTAGTTCAGGTGTTGCCCATCCTGACTTTTGATGTTTTCAACTCAAATTGAAGTGGTCAATAGTATCATGAAACCACGATCGCTGGCAGCGAGATAACTTAGCAGCAATTCATGAATCTTGTCACGATTACCTTCACATGAGCAACGCGCAAGCGTAGAATATCGGGAGCGCAGTGCGGTGAAAACCGCACGCTGCGATCTAACTGGGAGATGCGGAGCTTAACAACTCCCCTCGATCCAACCAGAGCATTGCTGGCGATCGTGGCTGCGCGACAGCAGGCGGCTAATATATATTAGATATCGAGAGTAACTATGGCTAAAAAGTCCCAAGTCAAAGAATCTAGTCTGCTATACCAACGCTTGAAAGCAGCAATGCACGATGGGATCAAGGTGTGGTTTGAAACTCGCGATAAAAGTTACTTCGGGATTCCGATTGGGATCGATCGCGATTTTGTGGAAGTATTGATCTTGGTGCCGGGGAGTGAGGATGAGTCGGCTGAATATATTTTTCAACGAGTTACTTGGGTCGTCAGACTCGCCTCGATTTCGGCGGTTGCTTATCCTTCAGAATACTGGTCTGCCGACAGGTTGGATAGTCTCCTCAATAAATCGGTAGTGAATACTGATAGTTAGATGAGTTAATGGTCAAATATACCAAGATCGTAGCTAACCGCTGGACTAGGCTGAAGAGCTAGAGTCCGAGCGGTTTAGTCACGATCGATCCACCGTTGAGCAAGAGATCGGATTGAAGACCTATTTTCGATCCGATCTCCTCTTCATAGCCTAGTGACGATTAGTTAGTCGTCATCGCCGTCGTGGCCGTAACCATGACCATAGCCAGAGCCGTAGTTACCATAGTTACCGTAGCCGTCGTTACCATAGTTACCACGACCTTCATTGTTACCACGGCCTTCATTTTTACCACGACCTTCATTCTCGTAACCGTAGCCACCATAACCTTCTTTACCTTTTTTACCAGAAGAACCACCAACAATGTTGGTAGTCTCTGTGGCTGAGAGATCGGTTAGGAAGCTAGCTTCGGAATTGAGATTAGAAATTTCGATTCGAGACATATCATCTTCTCCTGAAAGTTTCATTTTGCAACCAAATTGGTTGTTGAGAAACATCATTGCAGACGAGATGGCGATTTGAACAGGTGACATAGATGTCAGAAAAACTACAGTAAAGCTCGGATCGAACACTCAAATATCTGTCAACTGGAATACATTATTTGCCCAATCTTATCGCAGTAACCAATTGAGGCCGGTATCAAAACGCGATCAGTGCAGGTCAAACTAGCGATCGACGATCGATGTTTAAGCCAAATGTGCGATCGTCATTTCACTGAAAATTTGACGTCATCGGTTGCCTGTTCTATACACAATTTCAATTTTTTAGCAAGCACTCGAACATGGGGTTCTGATAAGAGGGAAAGATGTTCGCCCGGAATAGGTAATGTATTGACCCCACCAGTGATCAGCTGTCCCCAGCCCAGATCGGGGTAGCGATCGATATACACAGCCTGGTACTCACACCAAAACAAAGTAGCTCGTCCTGGATAAGTTTGTGGTAAATAATTTTTAGTTGCTTGCAAGTTAGCCTCCAAAACATTTAACAATTCTGGTTCAAACATTTCAAAAGTGGACAATCTTCTCGCCATCACCTCTTTGTAGCCTTCTGTATTGCCTTTGGTCTGAATCGATAATCGATAAAGTATTTTATCAAAGAAGTACTTTACCCGATCTTTTAGTTGCAGTTGTTTCAATTGATTGGAATGAAAGTTCAGCCATTTTGTGAGTGACATCCGATTTTTGTCCAAAGTCGGCGATCTCGTATCTACTAAGCCCAAAAAATCTACTAGCTCACCTTGAGCGGTTAGTTGCCGCGCCATCTCAAAAGCCACGATTCCGCCAAAGGAATAACCCATTAGTAAATAAGGTCCCTGCGGTTGAATAATTTGGATCGATTGGATGTAGTAACTGGCGATATCTTCAACTCGATCTAGTGG
Organism: Chamaesiphon sp. OTE_75_metabat_556; assembly: GCF_031378165.1. Lineage (NCBI taxonomy): Bacteria > Bacillati > Cyanobacteriota > Cyanophyceae > Gomontiellales > Chamaesiphonaceae > Chamaesiphon > Chamaesiphon sp. OTE_75_metabat_556. Next base: position 14,775 of record NZ_JANNDR010000366.1, on the reverse strand, counting down.
CTGCTGTTTGCCATCAATCCCTCGCGATTGTAACCCATAAATAGGTCGATCTTCACCTAGATATCTGGCTAGGTCATAATAGCCAAATAAGGTACCGCCTAGGGCATGCACACAGAACAACGGCGATCGAGATCGACCTGACTTGAGCAAAACTAATGGCGACCAATTAGTTACAACTGCCGATTGGCGGATGATCTCTGCCAGCTCAACAATTGTCGGTGCTTCAAACAAAATTCCCCAGGACAATCGCTTGTGCCAAACTTGTTCAATTTTGGCAAATAATTGTAAGGCGATTAGTGAATGTCCGCCCAGCTCGAAGAAATTTTCTTTAATGCCAATTGGGTGGATTTTCAATATTTTTTCCCAAATTTGGGTTAACTGAAGTTCTACTTCATCGCGGGGTAATTCGCCTGAAACATTTTTGCGACTAGGTGCTGGTAGCTGTTTGCGATCTAATTTGTGATTGGGTGTGAGTGGGAGAGCTGTCAAGATTTCAAAAGCTGATGGGAGCGCGTAATCGGTTAATTTGGTTTTTAGAAACGATCGCAATTGCTGAATATCGATCGGCGATCGATTAGGTACGATATAAGCAACGATCGTTGGTTCATCTAGTTGTGCCGCCGTTCCACTATCGCATCGATGCCCGACGACGGCAGCTTGACGGACATCAGGATGCTGCATTAGGACAGTTTCTATTTCTTCGATTTCTACCCGCATCCCGCGAATTTTGACTTGAAAATCTTGCCGCCCAACAATTTCCAAATTGCCATCAGGTAAATAACGCGCGAGATCGCCTGTTTTATAAAGTCGTTCTTGCCGATTGGTTCCGAATGGATTGGTAATGAATTTGCGATCGTTTAATTGGGAATTATTCAGATAACCACGCGCTAAACTCTTGCCAGCGACATATAATTCACCAATTGCACCAGCAATTATTGGTGAATTATCCTCATCGAGTAAATATAGTTGATTGTGAGCATAAGCAGTGCCAACTGGTGCATATCCTTCATTTTTATTAAAGTCATCGGGAACCACATAGGCACAAACGCCAATTGTTTCGGTTTGGCCATAAATATTGACAACCTGTAGTGACTGGTTGGGAAACTGACTGCGGACCCGATCTAATAATTGGGATGTTAGTAATCCACCAGAGAAAATCAGCGTTCTCAGTTGATGATTTATGAGATAATTTCTGTTCGCCGGCTCTAGCTCATCTAGAGTATTGAGGATGTAATTCCACACAGATGCGACCGTATCAAATACGGTAATTTTTTTAGCCTGGATCAGCTCTAAGAGACTACTCAAGTTAGTCATAGTTTCTTTAGCAGCAATTACTACTTTTGCACCTTGAGCTAAGGGTAATAATAATTGTCTGATCGAAGAGGAAAATGAAAAAGATGCCGATAGCAAATAAATATCATCAGGTTGAATTTCAACAATCTCATTAACAGCTTGCAGATAATAATCTACTTGCTCGATCGTGATTTCAACACCCTGGGGCTTGCCTGTAGAGCCAGAGGTGTACATGACATATGCCAAATTAGCTGGATTTGTTGGGATGGCTGTGAGATCTTCACTTTCGGCGGCTACTTCTGCCCATTGTGTATCGATCAAAAATAAGTTGATGCCTACTGTCGAAATATCTGCGGCTAAATGTTGTTGCGTTATTACTAATTTTAATTTTGTTTCTGCCAAAATTGAGGTCAATCGGTCTGATGGATAGGCTGGATCTAAGGGTACATAAGCACCACCAGCCTGGAGCACTCCCAGAACAGCGATCGCACTATCGATCGATCTTTCTGTGTAAATCCCAACTAATACATCCGGCTTAATTCCTTGCTTGCGGAGATAGTTTGCTAACTGATTTACTCGACTGTTTAGTTGTTGATATGTTAGCTGCCTAAGTCGATCTTCGATCGCAATTGATGCCGGATTTTTTGATGAATGTGCTTGCAAAAATTGACAGATTGACATCGACTTACCATAGAGAGCAAATTAGAATTCGATCGCTAGCACCCAAATTCACCTAGGAATTGCTAGTAACAATTATGTATTATTACCATACAATATTAGCAAAAGATTCTCAATAAGCTTGGGGGCAATTAAGCCAATTGACAAATATATATCTGCTAACTACTACGTCATTTTACTGAGAGGATGTTTGGAAATACGGACAAAATCGATCAGTTTATACAAGTGATTAACGGTGTAACGATTGCGATCGTCCGAACCCAACCTCACCCACTAGTAGAGGTGGGTGGTTTTAGTTGAGATTGCTGGAGTTTATCGATGGTTACTGGCATAAACCCACCCCTTGTATCTTAGAGAGACAGACAGACGATTCTCTAGGATCTAAGTAGCAAACTATACTTTCCAAACATCATCTGAGCAGCTAGTCATGACAGTGTGATCATACAATCTGTCGCTAATCCCCAGATGAGAATTATTATTAATAATCTAGATAACTAATGCCGCACCCCGGATTCGCCAACTGGCGCTATCAACAATTCAGGGGCTAGTATGGCTGGGGCTGGTTCCCACAAACCGAGGAGAATAGCATTGGTACTATTACCCACCACATTGAGCACTGTTTTAAAACCATCTGTTAAGCGATCGATCCCCGCGACAATCGCGATCCCTTCTAATGGTAAACCTGCTGCTGATAGTACCGTCGCCATCGTAATCAAGGCCGAACCAGGGACGCCAGGGGTACTAAAAGAAACCAAGAAGCTACTCAACCCGATCGCAAATAGTAAGGATGGGGTTAAGGGGACATGATAAATCTGCGCGATGAAAATCGCATTAAATCCTTGCAAAATCGTTGCCCCATCGCGTTTTAAGGCTGTACCCAATGGCAAGGCAAAACTGGCAATCTCCGCTCTCAATCCATAATCTTCTTGCATATTTTTCAAGACCATCGGCAACACGGCATTGGAACTGGCGGTGCCAAATCCAAGGAAGAAAGATGGGATTAAACTACGAAAAAATTTGGCAGGTTCGGCTTTGAGCAGGACTAACACCAACAGATAAAAAACCGCCATGATTAGCGACGCAATCAATAATCCCAATACGTACCAAGACAAGCGGACGATCAGTCCCAAACCTTGGGTCGCGATCGTCGAACTAATCAAGGCAAATACGCCAATCGGTGCGGTATACAAAATCACCGATAGCACTTTTTCACTAATTACATAAATACTTTCCAACAACTCAACAAATGGCTTGGCTGGTGCCTGTGCCATGTGAATTCCTGTCCCAAATAAAGCCGCCGAAATAATAATTTGGAGGAGATTGCCACTACTGAGTGCGCCCAATGGATTGGTCGGAATCAGATTTACCAGCCACTCGATCGCATCTGGGGCGGCGGTTGTTTCCAGGGCGGCTGGCAGCTCGAATCCCGTCACCCCAGCACCAGGTTGCAAACAGATCGCCACCGCCATCCCGATACACAGCGAGATCGTGCTTGTCACCACATAACAAGTCATCAGCTTCAACACATAACGCCCGACTTGCCCCGTCCCCTGAATCCGATTCACACCCAGAATCAACGATGAAAAGATCAATGGCACCACGACAAATTGAATAATCCGCAAAAATCCCGCACCGATTGGGGCTAACAGATAGCGATCGATTGGGACGATTGCCAGCGGAAATGTGGTATTCAAAATAGTCCCAAACAGCATGCCAGCGGCCAGGGCAGTGAGGATTAGTGTAGACAGATTCATAATTTAGGGTGTCAGGCTTTGGGCTTTAGGTCTGGAAAAACGAGAATTAGGTGCAAGCAGAGTTCGATCGAATATTGCTAAAGTTATGACCCGATTGCAAAAAAGGCACCAATCAAAACCTAACACAAAAATTAACACTACCCGTGCTCCGCTAGCCACTGTGACTACAGCAATTAAGTTCGCATCTAAAATCTCAGCCCTAAATTCCGACATTCGATCGTTGTTATTTACTAAAAGCTCATGCTAAAAAGATTACAGCCATCAAATGTAATGGGAAAATCGCTGTGTTAGCTAGAGTTTGGAGTGCGACAATAATTGGCATCAATGCTGTCAAAGTGGGTGTCGAAGTCGATGTCGCCAATGGCTTACCAGGAATTACCGTCGTTGGTTTACCCGATGTCGCCGTCCAAGAAAGCAAAGAGCGTGTCAAAACCGCGATTAAAAATGCCGGCTTCGCCTATCCAGTCCGCCGCATCACGATCAATTTAACGCCCGCAGATCTGCGCAAAGAAGGCCCCAGCTTCGATTTACCGATCTGTGTGGGGATTCTCGCCGCTTCCGAGCAAGTTAGTGGTGAGCTATTGGGAGATTATTTATTTTTAGGCGAACTGTCCTTAGATGGCAATCTGCGAGCGGTGACGGGGGTATTATCGATCGCTGCTGCCGCGCAAAAAATCGGGATTAGTGGCCTAGTCGTACCCGCTGCCAATGCGAATGAAGCCGCAGTGGTCTCCGGCTTACAAGTCTATGGCTTACAGAATCTAAGTGAAGTTGTGGCCTTTCTCAATCGTCCCGAAACCTTCGAGCCGGTTAAAGTCGATGTCACCAGCCAGCTCGCCCAACCGCAGCTAGATTGTGCCGATCTCCACGATGTCAAAGGCCAAGCCCACGCACGGCGCGCCCTCGAAATCGCTGCCGCTGGTGGCCATAATTTGATCTTTGTCGGGCCGCCAGGGAGCGGCAAAACCATGCTAGCAAGGCGATTGCCTGGAATCCTCCCACCACTAAGTTTTGATGAAGCGATCGAAGTTACGCAAATTCATTCCGTCGCTGGTTTACTCAAAGAACGCGGCGCACTAGTCTGCAACCGACCCTATCGCAGCCCCCACCACTCAGCATCCGGGCCATCGCTGGTGGGCGGCGGATCGTATCCGCGTCCTGGGGAAATCTCTCTCGCCCATCGTGGCGTCTTATTTCTCGACGAACTGACGGAATTCAAACGCGATGTCCTTGAATTTTTGCGCCAACCACTCGAAGATGGACATGTCACCATCTCCCGCACGCGGCAATCTGTCTCCTTCCCCGCCCAATTTACCCTCGTTGCCAGCACGAATCCCTGCCCCTGCGGTTATTATGGAGATACGATCCAAGCTTGTACCTGCAATCCCCGTCAGCGGGAGAATTACTGGGCAAAGCTGTCGGGTCCCCTGATGGATCGGATCGACCTCCAGGTGGCTGTCAATCGGCTCAAACCAGAGGAAATTACCGATCGACCCACCGGCGAAAATTCCGCCACCATCCGCCCCCGCGTCCAAGCGGCTCGAGATCGAGCCACCCAGCGGTTTGAGTCGGTACCAGGGATCGTCTGCAATGCCCAAATGCAAAGTCGGGAACTGCGTACCTGGTGTCCCCTCGACGATAGTAGTCGCAAACTCTTAGAAACAGCCATTCGCAAGTTAGGATTGTCAGCTAGAGCCAGCGATCGGATTATCAAAGTCGCCAGAACCATCGCCGATCTCGCCAATGCCGACCAGATCGCCCCCACCCACATCGCCGAAGCGATTCAATACCGGACGATCGATCGCATGCAGTAATTTCGTCCCATCTAGGGCAAATAGATTGAGGTAAACTAATCCCTAACCCCTAAATCCTAGCACCCCATCATGACTAACCAAAACCCCGCAATGTCTTCCAAATCGCCCCAGGATCGCCGCCTTCAGCACGATATCCTCGCTAAAGTTAACGCTCATGCCGATCGATCGATGGATCGCTTGTTTGCGGACATCGAAGAACTCCTCGGCGACGAGCCGAACTCAGGTAAATCTGCGGCAGCCGAACGTCCGCCAGCTAACGACGAACGCCAGTCCCAAGCTGCAACTTATTCGCCCCAATCCGCTGTCCCAGGGCAACGCGCGCTCTCGCCCGACAGCAGCTATACCGAGGCTCCCGCCCCAACTCCCGTAGCCAAACCAACCAAACGGATTCCTTTCTGGCTCAAAGCGATGCTAGGCGTTAGTATTACCTCGATCGCGGCTGGTAGCCTTGGGTTCTGGCTAGTCAACGAGCGCAAAGTCGTTCTGCCCCAAGTCGATACCAGTTGGCTCCCATTCCAATCCCGTGTAGCTCCAGCCGACGCCAAATTTGCGGAGTACATGCGCAAGTCTCTCGCCAAAATTGATGCCGCACCACCCGCGACAACTACGCCAGCCGCAACTCCCTTCAATCCTTCTACCAGTATCATCGCCCCCACAGACAATCCCGCCGCTACCAATCCCGCTGCTACCACAAAAACGATCGTCACGGGTACGGCTACTCCAGCCGCCACTCCCGTCACCAGCAAGATTGCCCTGCTCAAAACACTGCAAACTGGTGCGCGTCCAGAAGCCGTGTTCCAGATTGACGGTCGGACTCAATCAGTCCGAGTCGGTCAAAAAATTGGCACTAGCAATTGGTCGCTAGTCACTGTCGCCAAAGGCGAAGTCATCCTCAAACGCAAAGGCGGCGAAATTCGATCGGTTTATGTCGGTCAGAAATTCTAGGTTTTAGGTCTTAGGCTTTAGGTCTTAGGTTTAAAGATTTTGTGCATAGCTATCCCATCCATTAGGACGCTTGCGTCCTTCTAAATTTCTTACCTAAAGCCTAAAGCCTAAAGCCTAAAACCTAAAGCCTAATCCCTATCCCCTCCTACCCCTACCCCCTAACTCATGGGTTTAATCGAAGACATGAAACGGTTTTTGGAAAGTCAGATCGATGACTTTCTCGCTAAAAACCCGCATTTAGAATTACAGGTAATTGGCGAACAATTAGCCCAACAGGACAATGATACCGTTCAGCTCATCATCGACTTGCAAGCCCAAGAAAAACAGACCGAGCAAGAAATCCTCAATACTGCCCAAGAAATCAAAAACTGGTACGATCGCGTCCAGAAAGCCACCGCTGCCGGACGTGCCGATCTCGCCACCGCCGCCCAAGAACGCGTCAATGCGCTCCTGCCTCAAGGCAACCAACTCTGGGGCAAAATGCAAGGTTTAAAAGAGCGGACGGCCAAGGCTCAAGAACTATTGCAAACCATCAAAACACGAAGAACTGAAGTCAAAGCCAAAGCCGCACAAGCCGTACGCGATCGCGCCGCCACCAGTGCTAGTACTAGTCCTAATAATAGCAGTTGGGGTTCGGTAAATAATTATACAAGTGCCAGCAATATTGCCGATCCCTTAGAAGCGCAATTTCTTCGCTGGGAGGCTGATGAAGAACTAGAGCACCTCAAACGTAATTTAGGTAAATAGGCTGATTCTTTAATAAATCTTTAGATGTGGGGAGTACGGTCTGATACGATGATTAGCAATAACCTGGCTACATCGGACTCTCATGAAGTGCTGTAACTAGCTGAGGTCGGTCGTACTGGCTCAATTTGGAAATTGACCGCGCGCAGACATCGATAGATACCGTCCAAAAATATAGTTATGCTAAAAACCCCAATTTTAAAAAAATCTCATGTTGGCGATGCGATCGCTGGTATCGTCACCGTATTTGGGATCGATATTCTGATTATTTTTATCGCTCTGTTATTGAATACTGTCTCACCGATGTTTATGTCGGTAGTATTTATGATTGGAATAGTTCAATTGATCTACGTCTTACCACTGTTACACTGGTCGATTAAACGCCGAGTCAAGGGCTTTAGTAAAGGATTGCTCCTGGGTGCGCTGGCGATCTCGACTATTAATATTGGCTGTTTCCTCGTAACTTTCAAGTTTCTTAGTAATGGTGCAAGATAGAATTCTACGGGACAGTTGACTAATCAAAGGCGATTTTTAGGTATTCAGATTCGCTAATCAAATCTGTTGGCATAGTAACTCGATCGGGAAATAAAATTCCATCTAAATGATCGAGTTCGTGCTGAAAAATGCGAGCCACAAAATCAGTTAGCTCCTGCTGGATGAGTGCCCCTTGTGGGGTGAAGTATTTGACTTTGATCGCGCGATCTCGCATCACCAAGCCGCGCTGACCAGGTACGCTCAAACAACCTTCCCAACCTGCAACCAACTCACCAGATCGATCGACGATCTCTGGATTAATCATCGCTGTCGGTAGCATCGTCGGCGCGTGCGAATAGCGGGGACTCGGACGCGATGCCACGATAAATAAGCGCAGCGATGATGCGACCTGCGGAGCCGCGATCCCTACGCCATTTGCCGCTTCTGCAGTCGCAATTAGATCTAAAATCAGCTCGTCAAGTTGGGTATCTGGAAGCTGAGGAATGATAGTCGATCGATGCCGTAAGATCGGATCGCCAATTTCCGAAATCTGTCGAATTGTACTCATGGTAAAAGCGGGGAGCGAGGAGCAGGGAGCGAAAAGTGCTTTCTTGGGCTTTGCCCATATAATTTGATTCTAATCGTGTTTGAGTATCAGGGTGATGCAAGTACAAATTATCTCTGCTCAAATCCCCACTCCCCGATCATTGCTCCTTGCTCCTAACTAAATTTAGTCGGGTTGAATCTTGACTGAGAGCATTTTATCGCCGCCTTTAATCGCATTGACGACATCCATATCCTCGGTTTTACCAAACACCGTATGTACGCCATCTAAATGGGACTGTGGGGAGTGGCAGATAAAAAATTGACTACCACCAGTATTTTTGCCAGCATGAGCCATCGAGAGGCTACCAGCTTGGTGTTTATTGGGATTGATCTCACAATTAATCTTGTAGCCAGGACCGCCAGTACCCGAACCTTGGGGGCAGCCACCTTGAATCATGAAGTTATTGATGACGCGGTGAAAAGTTAGTCCGTCATAAAAACCTTTTTCTGCCAAATCGACAAAGTTTTTGACAGTATTTGGAGCATCAGCATCAAAAAACTGGATATTGATAGTGCCTTTTTCAGTTTCGATCGTTGCGCGAGTCATATTTTAAATGGGATTGAATGATAGCCAGACCATTTTAGCGCAGTTTTACGATCGAGCTTTTTGGGATGCTCGATCGATCGGACATTGACACCGTTATCGACAGGATGCGGCGGTAATTAGATCTGAGAGATCGATCCTAGCTAATTTCCTGGCAAAGTTCGGGGTATCCCCTCGGTCAAATATTTCCCCCAGGTCTGAAATCTTTACTCAGACAGTATTTTGACGATTCGATCGAGCATTGGCTTCGGGTCGCTCGCCAAGGCTATTCTGTGGACATGGAAACAAACACAACTGCATAGGAGCAACCGAGATGACCACCAATTAACCGCATTAATTCAACTTTATGTAGCGACTAGCTTAATTGCAAAGCACCATCTTTACCCGTCAGGGACGTATGAATTAGGGTTATCGTTTGGGTCAATATTCCCTGATTTGCCGGAGATGCGGGTGCAACCCCCGCGCCGCTACTAACAACAACACATGTAGCGAGTAATTTAATAGCAAACTACCATCTTTACCCACAAGGGATGCAGATTGAGGGTTATCGCTCTTAACGAACTCCCCCTCCATCGTCGGCAATGCGGGTGCAACTCCCGCCGAGCTACCTCAAAACATCATCTAGGTGGGTAGCCAAGTAGTAAGGCAGCTAATTTATTCCTTTTCGATTAACTTGCCCGTTAGGGACGACAGATGAGGATTATCGTGGTTTAGCCATACGTGGGTGCAAATCCCGCCCCACCTACATTTGGGATTGTAACTCAGTGGTCAGAGTGTCCACCTGTCTAGTGGAAAGTCGCGGGTTCAAATCCCGTCAATCCCGTCCAATTCTTAATTTAAGAATTGGTATTTAAGAATTGGTATTTAAAAACAAGAAATAGGAGTTTAATCCCCCAGCCTAAAAACCTAACTATCAACTATCAACTATCAACTATCAACTATCAACTATCAACTAACTTCAGGAACTGTAGCTCAGTGGATAGAGCACCTAAAACATCCTTCTTCGCCTTTTGCCTCTAGGGGACGTAGAACGAGGATTATCGCCTTCTAAGCGGGAGGTCGTAGGTTCGATTCCTACCAGTTTCATATGACTTTAAATCGGTCATAAAAATATAGTAAATCTGGAACTGTGGCTCAATGGTGGAGCAATCGCTTGATAAGCGATCGGTTGTGAGTTCGACTCTCGCCAGTTCCATGCGATCGAAACTAAAAGATCGCCTTTTCGACAATGCCTTGTGGTGTAATTGGCAACACACCTGACTTTGCGGATGCAATCGCGCTGAGGTCTCCTCAGCGTGCGTTGCACCAAGAAGATTCAGGCATTCTAGGTTCGATCCCTAGCGAGGCAGTGAGAGTATTTATTACTCTCTATATTCAATTTGCTCCCATCGTCTAAAGGTTAGAACACGGTGCTTTCTACACCAAAATAGGTGTGTCTCCTGTCGGAGAGGCTTCGCCAACGATTCCCCTTGGGAGTATTGCTAATTACCAACGTAATTAGTAAACAACAGCAGATCGTCTAGATAGTAGGACGCCGTTATTATCCCTTCTCAACACCATTACCTGCAAAGGACGAATGAATAGGGTTATCGCTTTCCCCGCCGGAAACGTGGGTGCAAATCCCACTCTGCTGAATTTTCACATTATTGCCCTTACGGGCTGAAGGAGGTTAAAAATAACATGGTTTATCAATTCTTTTTCGGTAATAAGCAAGTTCAAAGTACACCCCAGACCCAACCAATTCCCGGACGCGAATCAGAAATGATTAAAGGTAAGTCCAGTGGTTATATGTTCGAGGCTGGCATCTGGCGGACATTGCGTCGGTGCTTGTTAATTGGGACTGGTAATGGTAGTTACTATGCGACTAAATGGGAATTGACCAACGATTTTGTCGATGTTTTGGAACGAGCGATCGCGGCAGATCCCGATCGAGTGGCACAGGAAATCGCCTATGCTTCCGATGGTCGATCGATTAATAACAGTGCGCCGATCTGGGCATTAGTATTACTCTCGATGGGTGAAACTCCCGCTGCTAAAAAAGCATTTCAATCGATTTTCCCCCAAGTCGTGCGGACAGCCAGCCACTTTTATGAGTGGATGAACTATACCAAATCCGTACGCGGTTTCGGTAAAATTGTCCGCGAAGCTGGCCAAAATTGGTTGGCTCAGGGTGATACCAAAGCCCTCGCTTATCAATTGTTGAAATATCAACAACGGCACGGTTTTTCCAATCGCGATGCCTTACGCTTATTTCACGCTAAACCGCAAACCGAAGATCGCGATTTGTTGTTCAAATGGGTAACTAATGGTTGGGATACATTACCCCCAGAACCGCCCGCAGCAGCACTAAATCAGATCTGGTGGTATGAATGGTTAAAACGCAATCCCGATCGCACTCCAGAGGCAATTTCCAAGGGTCGCTTGACTCATGAAATGGCCGCACCTGTGGGCAAAATGGATATAGCTGCTTGGCAGTTATTATTTGAAGATATGCCGATCGGTGCCTTGTTGCGAAATCTCGGTTCTTTAACTGAAATTGGTGTCTTGAATTACTCAAAAACAGCTAACAAAAACTTCGATCGAGTCGAGAAAATCCTGAATAGTAAAGACCACTTACGCAAAGGACGGATTCACCCGATCGATGTTTTAAAAGCTCTCAAAACTTACAAATCCGGCGGTAGTTTGGGCAAAAGTAGCAAAACTTGGACGCCTGTATCTCGGATTGTGGATATTTTGGAAACAGCTTTGGAAATGTCCTTCGATGCGATCGAGCCTACTGGCAAGGTATTCATGCACGCTGTCGATATCTCTGGTTCGATGTCTTACTACTCAGTTAGTTCGATTAATCTCACCTGTTGCGAAATCGCGACGACGATGGCATTAGCATCGGCAAAAGCGGAAAAAAATTACGCGATTCGCGGATTTTCAACCGAGTTTATCGATTTAAAAATCAATCGCAGCGACTCATTTAGTTCGGCAATTAAAAAAGCCAGCGATCTCAACTTTGGCGGTACTGATGCTAGCAGTGCTTACAAATGGATGATTAAACACAACTTCTATGCGGACGTAATTTGTTTTTGGACTGACTGTGAAAGCTGGGCGGGTAGTCAACACCCCACTCAAGCTTTAGCCGAATACCGCCAAAAAGTGAATCCCGATGCGAAAGCGGTTTATATCTCGTTGGTGCCAAACAATATCTCGTTAGTAGATCCCAAAGATCCGCACTCTTGGGATATTGCTGGATTCGATCCGAGCACTCCGAGATTGATTCAATTGATCGCTAGTGGTGAGTTGTGAGTTGATTTTAGCCGTTACATCAGCCCGTTTCCTGAATTTAGGCGGGGGGCTTTTATCTATGCCTTTTATTTCCTTCCCGATTCAAAACTATAGATAGCATTGCTGAATTCAGGGATGATTTACTTTTGAGACAAGCCATAAAAATTTAGCAACGTCCTTAGCTTTGAGGATGGCTATAATCAGATATTAACTCTGATTTTCTTTGAGATAACGATTACCTTTAGGTGATGATTCTACTCTGATCGAGAAGGGTAGATCCTGAGTGTATTCAGCTAATTTATTGGCAAATTGTCTGACCGATCGAGCATTGCCGAGTTTGCTACTTGCTTCTGCTTCCGTAATCGTTCCATGTTTTTCGATGTGTTGCAATACGCTCAGATGGGGGTTATCGATAAATTTATCATACCATTCTCCCTCGCTGGCTGCTGGCTCGATCGATCGAGAAACCAGCGGCGGTTTTGGCTCTAGCGTTTGCAAGTTTGGTGCGGTATCGATGCGAGTGATTTCTTGACGTCTAGACTGGATTTTTAAGTCTAAGTTTTCTAATTCAGCCCTACGACTACTTAATTCTAGATCGGCTATTTTTAATTCTCTTTGGTTTAGTTGCTCTGTTAGGATATCGGCTGCTTCATTGACATATTCTACTTTCTGGAGATCGTTGTACTTAACTAATACCTGTGCTGATAGCTCTTCCAATTGCGCTTGTTTAGCTGTCAATGCTAATTCTGCCGCGCTCAATTTTGCGCCGATCTCTACTAATTTTTGAGATTGGCTGTTCTCTGCTACAGATTTTTCGGCGATCTGCTGTTCTAATCGATCGATTATTGATGTCAAATCGGTTTTGATTTGCTGCCGTTCGCTAATTACGAGATCTAGTGCCTGAATGAGATTTTGTTGTTCTAAAGAACGAGCAAAACTATTGCTGTCGATTGGTTGTGGCGGCTGCAATTGCTGAATCTCTAATACCATTTCTTGCTTAATTGCCGTACATCGTTCGATTTCGCTCTGAATATTTTTCAGGGATATTTTTGCGCGATCGGTAGTAGTAGCTAGTTGGGTTTTATCAAATTGCAATCGCGATATATCTACTTTGAGCTGATTTAACTCAGTATCTACTTCTAGACTACGAGCTTGTTTCTCCTGGATTTTTCGATCTAACTTTTCCGCACAAAGTTGTTGCTCTTGGCAATAGAGATCTGCCAAGGCTAATTCTTGCTCTAATTGCTGATATTGCTGCCGATCAGTATTAATTTGCGCTTTCAAATCTGCCGCGACTGTATGTAGTTGTGCGACCCGAATTTCGATCGCTTGGCGTTCTTTGCCTGTGACTAGCAACTGGCGATCTAGTAATCCCGATCGTTGCTGCAACTGATGCAACCGCGATTTTCCCCGTTCTAGTTGCCGATCGATCTGGCGTTTGCGTTGGCGCGATTTGATGATCGTACTTACTGCCACTCCAGGCACAGCCGCCATCCCGACTAGCAGCGACTGAGGTAGATTCTGAGTAAATGGTAAACTACAACCACAGCTTGTGAAAAAGGCAACTGAGCCAGTCGCCAGCCAATGTTTGAGGATCGGGGATTGCTTGCTAGACACTGATGGGATCGAGGTAGGAGGATTTGACGAACGGAGGCATGAGGTAGCCGCTAACCTACAAAGTTCAACTATTCCACAGATTATAGTCGATCGCGCCCTCAGCATTTGGGATGGAATTAAGCATTTTGAAGGACGTACTAACTTGGCCGTGCAATCGAGGGCTGGTAATATATTGGGATTGGTTGTTGAGGGCGATCGATCGACATCAAGTGGCTAACCAATCCTCAAGGCTATAGTACAATAGAATCTGTCGAGTTGCTTAAATAATCGTCGCCATTAATCCTCCTCTGTTGGCAGATGAAGATGATCCCCAATCGAATTACCCCAACAAGAGGTAGATATCTTGAATTCAAAGCGATTGCTAATTTCGATGATTCTGTCTACATCAGGGCGATAGACTGCAACTAGGTACAGACTCTCATCAAACGACTGGCTTAGATAAATGAGCCTAAAACCGCCTTTTTCTGGCTGGATTTCTGCAATCGCTGCATTGAGAAATGGTTCGTACCATTCATAGCCGTGTTTTGCTACTGGTAATGGGGGCAATTCCAGTTCTAGATCCTCGAATAGATCGATAACTTGTTCGACGATTTCATCTGCCTTGTCGCCATAAACACCTACGGATAAGAAAATGCCGAGGATCGCCCACTCTTTAACCAACCGTTGGTATTCTAATTGTGCCTCTTCAGGACTAAATGCACTAGCGATCCAGCCCGTCTGACACTCTTCCACAATCCAGGCAGCATCGGGATGTTCGCTCACGTAAGTATCTGGATGATCGATCGCTAATTCGATCTCTTTAGCGGCAGTTGCAATTTCGGCTTCGTCCCAAGATCCGCTTGAGAGCTTTTCACAGAGTTCGGTTAATAAGATTCGATCCGCTGTATCCATAAATCTGTCACTGTAAAATTACCATTCGATCGACAGGCATATTAGCGATGAAATTAGCTTGATGCCATTCGTTGAGTATACCCAAGATTGCTTAGGCGTTACTGATTTGAGATATGATTTGCTCCAAAATTTAGAGTAG
>NZ_JANNDR010000339.1:0-45138 GCF_031378165.1 Chamaesiphon sp. OTE_75_metabat_556 | reverse complement strand
GAATGTTTGAGCGCAGTCCGCACCATCGCCCAACTATTTTCACCCGATCGACCGAAGAAATCGGTATAGCGACGATAATAATTTACGTCTTTGCCAAATTCGGTAACGGGGAAATCCCAAGCGAGAATAAACGGAATCTTTTTCGTTTGTCCGGGTTTAACAGTAAATCGAATTGTGATCGCAGCGGCAATTCTTTCCCCTGCTTTTGCGACACTTTCATCATCGATATCTGATAGCGAACCATCAGCAGCAAAACTATCCCAAATTTCGCCACCAGTCCCGATCGGGTTCCAGCGCGAATGATAAAATACTTCCAGACTGGGATTGGCAATACTCGCGATCGACCATTGTCCTTCACCTTCACTGGGCGTATCCGATTTATGGGCTTTATCTAATAAACAACCAACGCGATAATTATCGATAATCCACTGATTGTAATTCCCTTCACTTTCACCAATGCACGGTTGATAGTCATATACCGGACTACCATCATCGCGAATTTCTACCTGACTAGACGGACTACTATTGGCAAACCAACCGACGGTATTTTCCCAGGTGAGCATGATGCTCAGAGTAATCGGTTTGTCGGTAGGATTGTGAGCCGTCCATTCAAATACAGCGATCGGATATGAAGTCTCCTGATAATTATCCGCCCAAATCGGCGAAAACTGTTCGCAAGTTAATTGCGCCTGGAAGACGTTTTCATAACCGTACCAACTGCGCGGATATAAAGCTTGATAAGTACCTGTAGTTTGCCCTGTCAAGGTTGTTTTCGGATACCATTGCCAGCGATTCAAGCTGCCATCTTCAGGTACTTGCGTAGACATGGCATAAGCCTGAGACTCGCCATTCTCTGACTGCTCGAAGACACTAAATTGACAAGCCGAGAGGTTTTTAAAAACGTGTTCGCCGCCGTCGATGTGCCACAGATTGAACTCACCCCGATGCGATCTGCCGATACATCCCGCTCCAAATCCCCCCAATGGCATCCCATGAAAAGGGCCATCATCGAGATTGCTCTCGTAGCGAACTGTGTAGGGTTTTTCCCAGTCTTGATGAAACTGACGTTGCCAAGTAGCAGTAGGAATCGACGGACGTGGTGAGGGATTGAGCATATACAAAGCAGTTTGGGAGATGCAACTCCCCATTGTAGACTGCGATGTTAACCTCTAGTCTGCCTGTGGCGATCGAATTTTAAGCTTCAGCGTGATCGAATATTTCGATGAGTTTGTCGATGAGTTCGGGACTATCAGTTCTGAGTCCGACTTCACGTTCGCTAGAGCTAGTACTAGAAGTCAGATAATTGTGACTGCCCAACATCGCAAACTGGCGATCGCAAACCAAGAATTTTTCGTGAGTACCTAAAATTTTCAGCTTCAAAAGATCGGGATATTCAACCTGAAGTTCATATAGCCAAGGAATGGCACTATAAGCCCAGTCACTCGATGCTAATAGTCTTTCTTTTGATAATTGCGATCGATTGTTATTGGCATCATTTAAATGACCCCAACCGATCTCGATCGCTACGCCCCTACCTAGAGCAGCTTTAATCAGATCTTGGACGTCTAAATTGACAGCAAATTCTGTCAGCCAAGGACAAACTAGAATTAGCCGCTGTTGTGAATATTGTAAAGCTTGTAAAAATACCGTACGGCTCTCCTTTCTACCACAAATTAAATCGTACCCATAGTTTTTTGGCAATATTTGTTTGATGATCTCAAACCGATCCTCGACCTCTTGCTGAACTAGAGTGCCAATATTTTGCGCTGAGATTGCAGTGTTAATAATTTCGACGATCTCATGCTGCGGATAATTATCAATGCGATTAGTTAGATTCAGATTGTAATCGTGCAAATCACCGAGGCTAGCATCTAGATCGTTGACTCGATCGAGCAGATCGGTGGCGATCGCCCCATCTCCTAAAGATTGAATTTTGAGATTAGTTCGATCCATAAATTCCTGAAGCAGATCTTTATCTAAACTTAACTCGATCTGCTTCAGGATATAGTCAGTCTTCGTAGTGGACAAATCTGTTGAAACAAGTTCGATACTAGTTCTAATCTCGGCAATCGAGATCGGCTCTTGGCGGTCTGAAAAAGATTGCTCTAACTCTAAAAATCTCCAGCCAACTTGTTTAATTGAATCCTCGGCTACTTTAGAACTTTCTTCCAATAACTGAATTTTTGACTTAATCTGCTCGATCGATAAATAGATCGAATCACTTGGCTCCAAAAGATCCATGCTGAGATCTTCTAAGCGCGGAGATCGATCGATCTGGCTAGGATACTGGCGATTACTTCTGATTTCGTCAGTAGCTCGATCGATACCATTAGTACCTTGACGACGAGCAAATTGTTGCTCAAAATTGGAAAAGTTCAAACTGAGTTGCTTGAGTGAATCCTTAGTTAAGTCAATCTCGGTTAAGAAGGGCATGAGATCTTGACCTCTTTGCTCTAGTTTGTGCAAGGCTATGCTCAACCGTTTTAATTCTTGGCGATCTGTACTGAGGTGTTGTGCTAATTTCTCGAAATCACTCTTACTGACTGTCGGCGGAAAAGCATGAAGTTCAGATTGAATAGCTTGAGACTGCTTGACTACTGACTCGATCTCACTGGTAAACTGCTGCTCTAAATTAGCAAGGCGTTTTGTCACTTTACTCAATGCTTTTTGGCGATCGATTAAGCTCAATGATAGTGAAAGTGTGAGTGGCGCAGCGACATAAGCTATTTGCTGAGTAATCACTGCGGCTACAGTTCCCAGTGCTGACAACCCAATTGCCGTATATTCAATCCCAGTTAGACTTGTTTTGATATTCACGAGATCCCACCGCTTTCTATTCTAGAGCTAGCAATATGCTCTACTCTTATTCTGCTGGGAAATGGGCAAATCGGGATAAAAAAGCGATCGCGATCGTGATAGCGACCTTAAAGGATGTTTGGAAATACGGAGATCCCCCTAAATCCCCCTTCAAAAGGGGGACTAAGAGTCCGGTTCCCCCCTTTTTCAAGGGGGGCTAGGGGGGATCTTCTGGGGTTTGCGAGTGATACCCTTATACTTTCCAAACATCCTCTCACAGAGACTGCCGAATCCGCTCTAATTGGGCGATCGCCGCACCACTAGTTAGTAGCTCCTGTGCCAATTTCATCCCCGCAGCCATGTCATGAGCCGCTCCACAATGCCACAGATAAAAACCCGCATTCCAAAGGACTGAATTCAGGACTTCAGAAGGTTTGCCCGCCAGCACCAGGGCAAATTCAGCCATCATTTCGGGGTTAGCGAGTAGGGTTGGATTGATATTACTCAATCCATGGTCGTAATGATGGAGGAAAATCCGTGCTAATTCTTGCCCTTGCTGATGTACGCCCACGATCACGGCGCGATCGCGGGGCAGATCGGTACTGCCTTCTAAACCTTTAACTGTCGTAATTTTGTGCGGCGTCTCGCGCAACTGGGCGGCAATTAGTGCCATTTGTTCGGTCGGCGGGTGGACGTACCCAAAGATCAGATGCGCATCACCAGCATAAGGACACCATAATAATTCTAGGGTCGCGATCGGCGGACGTTTGCCGATTTGATCTCGATAAGGCGTCAGCCCTGCGGCTGTCGGAAAATGAGTCGGCGCGTAGATAAAACCCAAACCCGTCGTCGCAAAAGTCTGTTGGATGCGATCGAGTGACAACTGCGTCCAATCGATCCCCCATTCCTGCCAGATCTCGATTAGCGGCGTACCATATTTGGTCGGCATCCAATCCCCACCATGTAAAATTACGGGAATTCCCGCAGCAGTCATAATTAACGATACTAAAGGCGCAAGCGGCATCGTCCGCGATCGACCATCATACGGGATGCCAAAAATGACAGGCGATCTGGCGTGACTGGCGACAGGTTGCAATTGAGGGCCAATTTTGGCATAAGTATCCAACATTCCCGCTAGCTCTGCCCCAGTCGGTCGTTTGATCCGATGCGCGATCAAAAATGCCCCAATTTGAGCGGGAGTTGCTGTTTGCATCAGCATCATCTCCATTGCCGTGGCCGCTTCCTCTCGAGTTAAATTTTTTCCGGTGTGGGGTCCACTGCCAATTATTTGGACGAATTTCCGAAATCGATCGCTCATTCTAGAGGGTAGGGGGTATGGGTTGGATTTTTAAGCGGGGAGCAGAGAGCGGGGAGCGGGGAGCAGGGAGCAGGGGGACGAGGAGACTGGGAGACTGGGAGATCGTTCCAAATCTATCCACTATCCACTATCCACTATCCACTATCCACTATCTACTCCCTTCTCCCCTAAAGCCTAAAGCCTAAAGCCTAAAGCCTAAAGCCTAAAGCCTAAAGCCTAAAGCCTATCCCCTGTTAATTGCTCGCTAACTAAATCGCAAAAAAATTTAATCGGGGGAATCTGAAGTCTGTCGCTGCTGGTGACGAGGACGACTTGACGGGAGAGATTGATGCCGCTGTGGGGGATGGGTTCGATCGATCGAGCGGCCAAGGTGGGATCGTTGTGAATGTCGATTAGTGCCGATTTTGGCAATAGTGCAATTAGTTTTCCTTGTCTGACGACACCCCGAAAAGCATCTAGCGTGTTTAATTCTAACACTGCCTGGAGCGTGCTTCCCAGCTTGCTAAATTGTTCTTGCACCAGCCGCTGCATTCCATAGCCATCTTTGAAGACTACTTGGGGATATTTGACTAGTTCTGTCCAGGGTACGGGGGCGTAGGCTGCTAGGGGATGAGTGGCAGACATCAAAATCTCGATCGGCTCTTGATAAAGATTTTGGACGACCAGCTCGGAACTGGCGGTAATCATCCGATTATCCATGACGATCGCCACATCAACCAATCCATCGTTGAGGACTTTGAGAGCGCGATCGCTCCCCAAGGCGGTGACGCGCAGTTGGACATGGGGATAACGATCGCAAAACAGTTGCAAAATCGCTGGCAGCATGTGAGCGCACACGGAGTGAATGGCGGCGACGCTGAGTTCTGGTTGTTTGCCGACGAGGAGAGTTTCGATCGACTGATGTGCGAGCTGCCATTCTTGACAAATTTTCAATGCGTGGGGCAAGAGCCGTTCGCCCCCAACGGTGAGTTTAGCCTGATGATGGCGATGGAATAAGGCAATCCCCAGATCTTCTTCCAGCGATTGGATTTGGCGGCTGATCGTGGACTGAGTACAATCACAACGGCGCGCCGCTTGTTGAAAACTCCCAGTTTCCGTAATTGCTAAAAATGCCTGTAACTGTTCGATCCGCATAACTAGGCGTCGGGGGTAAGTACTACCCAATCTTTAAATCTATAAATATCATCACAAGTCATCAAACCTCAAACCTCAAGCCTCAAACCTCAAGCCTAAACACACGCATCCAAAAGTTGCTGATGCCATTTCCCAGTACTCGCAACTAGACAACCCCACTGACTGACATCGCCGCGATTGTACTTGAGAGCACTCCCATCTTGGTAAGTAAACTTGCCCCCTGCTTCGGTCAAAATCAGTTCAGGTGCCGCCAGATCCCAATCCTTGGGCGCGGAGGTACCTGAGAGCGATACATACATATCCGCACGGTGTTCGACGATCGCCGCAATCTTACAGCCGATACTACCGACTTTGAGCTGTTGCTGACAAGGCAGCCGTGCTAATAGCTCGATTAATTTTTTGCTGCGATGATTGCGACTGGCAACCACAACTAATTCATTCAAATTTTTTCCATCCGCTACCCGCACGGGTTTACGGATGCCATCGGGCGTAACTAGGTAAGTACCACCGCCAGCAATTGCCGCATACAATCGATCGGATTCGGGGATGGCGACAACTGCCAGGACTGGGCGATGTTGATACGTTAGCGCGATATGGATGGCATATTCGCCAGTTTTGTCGATAAAGTCTCGCGTCCCGTCTAACGGATCGATAATCCACACCCACTCTTGTGGCAGTTCCAGATCGTCAGCTTGATAACTCTCTTCGGTCAAATAGCCACAACTATCGCCACACATGGCTTGAATGCCCTCTAATAGATGTCGATCGACGGCTTTATCGGCGACAGTCACCGGGCCTTCGGCTTTATCCAGTACTTCTAGCTGTTCACGACTGCCTCGATAATAAGACTTTAAGATGATTGCGGCGGTCTGGCTTAACTCGATCATCCGTTCCAAGATATCGACTAAGGTCAGATCGGAAAGTGGTGATTTCACTGGTGTTGGGAGTTGGGGATGTAAATGTGTCGAAGTTATACTCTCGCTCACCATTCCATCATAGAGCCGTAGCGTTGACCGTGTGGATTGAGTCGCAAATTTATGCTGTTAACTACTCTTAAGTCCCAAACCGGCACCGATCGATCGGGCAACAGCTCGGACACGACTCAATCGAAACCAAACATCCAATTGACGTTTATTCGATCTATTCTCACAGAAGCAAGTCTCAGCAACGTTTTCTGGGCACATAGATAGATCTCGGTAGCCAGTGATTGTTCGGTTTCCACTATCTCCAACTCCCAAAACAATACGGTTTCCTGTGTCCTGTGCCCCTGAATTTTGCCACTGTCAGTGCTATGATAATATTTGTAACCGCAAGCCGGTTCCAAAAAAATCTAAGTGTGAGGAAATTTTAATGAACTGGAAAACTTTACTGGTAATCGCCAGCCTATCTTTGTCTGCTGGTTTGACTGCATGTAACAAAGAAGCTGCTGCTCCCGACGCTACTAAGACTGATACCACTACTCCCGCAGCTACTGAAACCAAGCCCGCTGATGCTGTTAAAGGCGCTGGTGATGCAATGAAAGACGGTGCTAAAGGCGCTACCGATGCAATGAAAGACGGTGCTAAAGGTGCTGGTGATGCAATGAAAGACGGTGCTAAAGGCGCTACTGATGCAATCAAGAGCACAACTACAAAAACTGAAGTCAAAACTGAAACTAAACCCGCTACTGATGCTCCTAAAAAACCTTAGTCGATCTGGTTTGATGAAGATCGGTCTTTTTTTAAAGGTTAGGTTTTCTTAAACAAAGCGGTTACCACCAACTTTATTGGCTCTAATCATGACTCAATAAAGTTGGTGGTATTTTTATTGGAGGATGTTCGATCTAATCCAATTGAAGAATTTAGCGATCGTCTACAGATGAGAGCATCAATCGATCGCCAGTATTTAAAAACTTACCAGCCTCAACAAGTGGAATCTGAGTATTGACAGCCAGTCGATAAAAATGATTGAATCTGGCGATATTAATTTCCGGTGGCAGTGTCTGTTGACGCTGCTGCGTAAATATCTGTTGAAATTTGGGAGTGACTGCACCACTAAGCGAATTACGAGTGGGAACGATACAACGTTGACAAGGATTGATGCCATAAAATTGGACATTTCCCAGTTGGAAATCAACTACTTCGTCTGGTGCGCCAAATAGTCGATCTTCCCAGAAAGCTGGCACCCCACTTAGCTCCAAATTAGTTCTAAATCGCCGGCGAACTTCGGCCAAATCTAAGTCTGTAAACCATTCACAAATCGCCTCCAAGGTAGCCGTACTGACGATCGTCGGGCTGTAAGCATTTAAGTCATCTGGAAACCCTGTAGTTGGATTTTCGATGATGCTGACAGCAAAGCCAAAGAACTGACTCAACCATCGCGATAATTCGGTTAATTCGGTGATAAGGCAGAATGTATAAGTACTCACATCATCCACTGTTTGGAGCTGAATTATCGATCGACAATCTGATTCCGAACCCGTATTAATCAAGTCAAATCGCGATCGTAACTGCTGAATTTTGGCTGTACGTTTTGCATTGACAACTTTACCCACAGCATCCACGATCGCCCACCGCCGATCGAATGCTAACGCTCCACCTGCGGAGATCTGAGATCGATCGACTACCATCCCATCCAAAGATTTGACTGGATAAATAACAATCTGCGTTAATGTTGCTTTGCTGTTAGCTGTCATCTCAAAATTAATCAGTTCGGGAGATAAATAGCATTATATAAGCGATCGATAATTATGTCGATCAATCTTCACTAGCATCAGATCGGAATCAAGGCAAAACTTAGCACTCGCAAGATCTAAGTCAATCTAAACACGAAGGTCTTGACACAATGCTCTCGTTTTGAAATCATAGATGTATTGAAGATCGCATCAACTTCTCACAAGCACCGATTTAATGGGTGGAGCGGGTCTACCAGCTTGTGAAATAGTTCTAATTATTGGAGCTATAGGTCGATCGACAAAAAATAACCCGTAGAGAATGTCTTGAGATCATATGGAAGTAAGTACTGTGGAAAAACAAAAAATAAATCCAAGAAAGTATCAGATAAATCATGCATTTAATTTGTATCTCAAAACTTCGTGTGGATCTAGCTGAATATGACAAAGATGATTGGAAAAACAATCCTTATTTTTAATAATGAATGACTCTTATATTAGACAGAGATAACTATCCACAGTTGTTAGCTGAATTTGTGCCTCAAGCGATCGATTCTGAGGCAGAATACGATCAGGCACTAGCGATCGCCGAACGGTTGACATTTAAACAGGATAAAACAGCAGCAGAAATCAAGCTTTCAAAGCTAATTGTTGTGTTAATTGAAGATTATGAAGCCGAGCATTATCCGATGGAGCATGTGACTCCACATGAACTTTTACAGCATTTGATGGAATCTAACAATACTCGTCAAGCCGATCTCGTCGGATTGATTGGTTCGCGGGGAGTTATGTCGGAAGTGGTGAATGGTAAAAGAGCAATAAGTAAAGCGCAAGCCAAGGCATTAGGTGAATTTTTCAATGTTTCTCCTGGCTTATTTATTTGAAAAATCTGTAGTTTGAGCTTCGTGCCTCGACCCAAACTACAAGATGTTTTTTTCATACGCCTTAAAAACACGAGTTTTAAAGTGAAAATCGCCAGCGATCGTCACTTTATGCGATCGTTCAAATCTCAAATTTTCCGTGAATAGCGAGCCAAATACAAGGAGGATCTGAACTGGTATAAGTCACTCGATGCTGATGGTGAGCGGGGATCAAAACATAGTCTCCGGCTTTGAGTTGACAGCGCGAACCATCTACATAGGTGAGTTCGGATTCACCTTGCAATAGTATTACCCACTCGTCTTGCGCTCCATCGTACCATCGATCTACTGGGGTGAATTGACCTGTAGAAATAATCCGTTCGATCGATACCGAGTCATTGTGGATGAGTGGCTCGAATATCTCTGCGGAAGATAAGTTAGGCGGTAAATTAAAGATGTTACCCGTTGGTGCAATCATTTTTATTTCGATCAAAGTAAGCTTGTGAGCAGACTTGCCTTGAGTGAGATCTGTAGATTGGGTTGCGGATGCGCACGTCTTTGTCTAGTTGCTCGATCCAACCTACAAGATTTTTACTCAATTCTCAATTAATTTAATATTGCTCGATCGCGGGAAACTTATGCCCAGAATTAGCTGACTCGCCACAGGTGCGAGGAGTCGGGATGATTTTACCTGGATTGGCTAATTCTTTGGGATTGAATACCGTGCGTACCCATTGCATCGTTTCTAGATCTGTCTCGGTAAACATCTCCGACATATAGCAACGTTTGTCCGCACCGATGCCATGTTCGCCAGAGATACTGCCGCCGACTTTGACGCAGAGTTTGAGGATTTCACCGCCTAAGGCTTCGACTTGTTCTAGTGCACCTTTAACGGAGTTATCGTACAAAATTAAGGGGTGTAAATTGCCATCGCCAGCATGGAAGACATTGGCAACAAAATATCCATACTTTTCACCCAGTTTGGCGATTTCTTGGAGCACGTAGGATAGTTGCGTGCGGGGAATCACCCCATCTTGGACGTAATAATCGGGACTGATTTTCCCCATTGCGGCAAAGGCGGCTTTGCGCCCCTTCCACAGCCGCAACCGCTCTTCTGGCTCTGTGGCGATCGTAATGTCGCGCGCCCCGTTCTCGCGGCAAATTTCAGCGATTCGGGCTTGATTGGTGGCGACTTCTACCGCCGAGCCGTCGATTTCGACGAGCAGAATGGCGGCGGCATCGCGGGGATAACATTTGGTAGCGACGACATCTTCGACGGCGTTGATACTGAAGTTGTCCATCATCTCGATCCCAGCGGGGATGATCCCCGCACCGATGATGCCGGAGACTGCGCTACCTGCCGCTTCAACGCTGGCAAAATCAGCCAGCAGGACGCAGATGGATTCGGGAGTTTTGAGGATTTTGAGAGTCACTTCGGTGGCGATGCCGAGGGTGCCTTCGGAGCCGACGAATAAACCCGTCAGATCGTATCCTGGCATTTCGGCGATTTCGCCACCGACATCGATGATTTCACCGCTGGGAATCACTAATTTTAAGCCGAGGACGTGGTTGGTTGTCACTCCATACTTGAGGCAGTGGACGCCGCCGGAATTTTCGGCAATATTACCGCCGATCGAACAGATAATCTGACTGGAAGGATCTGGGGCATAATAGAAGCCGCCGCCACTGACAGCTTGAGTCACCCAGTTATTGATGACGCCAGGTTGGACGACGACGCGTTGATTCTCCAAATCTACTTTGAGGATCTGATTCATTAATGCCGTGACAATCAACACGCAATTTTCCACAGGTAATGCGCCACCCGACAAGCCCGTCCCCGCACCCCGCGCGATCCAAGCTACATGATGTTCGTCGCAAATTTTGACCGCCGCTGCTACTTGCGCTGTCGTCTTGGGCAAAATCACTAGGGCGGGACGTTCGCGATAGCTAGTCAAACCATCGCACTCGTAAGTAATTAATTCTTCTCGCCGCTGAATGATGCCTTTAATACCGACAACTGCGGTTAGTTGTGCAATAATCGGTTTCCAGTTGAGTTCTGTCGATTTGTCGGCTAATAGCATAAGCGATGAGTAATGTAGTCGTTACTGCTGGCAAAGAGGGTTAATGAGAGTAGCCGATCGATAATTTAGGCTCTGCACTATCTACTATCCACTATTCGCCAACCACTATCCACTAGTCTTAATCTATCCATTACCTGGATTTTACCTTGACCGAGTAATCTGATTGCAGATTTTGGAGCGAAAATTATGCTGTCAATCGTTCAAAGTACAGACATTGATTACTCAACACAACAACAGCAACAACCTTCCGTACTTAACAAGCGGCTATATTTCCACACCAAAGGCGATGAAATCCCCTTATTTCCAGAGGGCGTGTGGCAAGTCACTCAAGGATTAGTGCAACTGAGTGCAAATTATGAAGATGGCGAGCAAGTCTTGTTTGGCTGGGCGGCTACTGGAGCCTGGTTTGGTACTCAAGGCTCGGAAGCTGTAGATTATCAGGCGATCGCACTATCCCCCGTCTATTTACGCTGGTTGCGACTGGATGAAATTGAGGGTTCGATGCGCTTGTCGCAGCTTTTGCTACCCCAATTAGTCAAGCGGATGCGTCAAGCGGAAATGCTACTGATTATCAACGGTCGCCGTCATACGGTGGAACGGTTAAAAGGTCTACTATCATTGCTCCGAGATGAGATGGGCGAATCGCTACCCAACGCTCAGACACGGATTAATTATAAGTTTACCCATCAACAGCTCGCTAGTGCGATCGGGACGACACGCGTTACTGTCAGTCGGATGATGGCGCAGTTTCAAGCCAAAGGTTTGATGACACTCGATCGACATCGGCATTTAATTCTGGATAATAGCTATTTTAGCAATATCGGTAATTAAGTTAGCTTTCGTCAGTGACTAAACGTTGGGGTGGTATCCATGTTATCGCTGACATATAAGTCAAAAAGGTAGTAGTAGGGGTAATTCATGAAGCGGCGGTTTTATTCGGAGGTTCCCTCCGAATAAAAAAACCGACAAGACATTACCCCTACTACTACCTTTTTTCTGTCATGAATCGGCAGCGATCTTATTGCGCTTGGTAAATAAGCGAAAATACAATGATTGACACGATTCTTTGATCGGAAAGAATAAATAAGTCAGCGGATTAATTGTGATGATAATATTCCGAAAATCTCGCTTGGCTAGAAAAATAATCGATCGAGCAACCCATCGTGCAGACATTACCCCATAAGGATTGAGCTGACTTTTGAATGGGCCTAAGACGAGTTTGCGAATGATACAGGGTGCATCCAATCGCTGAAGTGTAACTAAGTCCCCTAGTGTCCGTTTTGATAGTTCATACAAGGGGCTAAAGGCGGGATTTACTTCGGCTTCAGAGGTATTGATCCAGAGTTCTTTGGTCGCTCGATCGCTCGAAGCTGTCACCGTACTCAGAAATAATTCGGTTAATCGGATTATCGAAAAAGTATTGATTTCAAATGATTTGCTAACTGCGGCACCAGATCGATCTCCGTAGACATTTACACCATGATTGACGATCAAAATATCGATCGATTGCAAACGATCTAATAACTCAGATTCAGCACCCAATTGCCAAGTCAAAACTTGGACATCTCGATCGAAAATCGGGCTGGGATTGGTAGTGATGGCGATAACTTTCGCACCTTGCCCAGACAATTCCCTAACTAATTCCCGTCCCAAGGCACCTGAAGCCCCAGTAACTGCGACTACTTTACCTTTGAGCGAGAGACTAGTACCGATAATTCGATCGACCGAGGTAAAGTGTCCGGCATAATAAGCATTTGTTTCGTCGAAATGATGTCGCCAGTGATAGGTTCGATTTACGCGCCACTGAGCGGGAATCCCGACTAGATCTCCTGGCTCATGACTGAAATCGGTAAACATTAACATTCCCTGCGAACGTAATGCGGCGGGAATCAAAAAGGCAACAGAGTAGACACAACCCATCCACATCCAGGGGTTTTGAGTCAACCAAGCAATACTCGCTGACAAACTCACCATGCAGAGGGCTTCGGGGACATCATTGTAGAGCTGGGCTTTTTGATAAACCTCCATATTGGCGATCGAAAAATCCTTTCGATAGGCTTTGTGATGGAGTAAATGAAACTGCTTAATCGGTTGCCAATAATGTCCGGCGATATGATACAGATCTCGCACCACTTCCGCGAAGAGGATCGAGCATAGTCCTAAGATAAATTGCATGGTTGATGGATGCGATCGCCGTTGTCGTTGTACTGGGGTTGTCTAACTTACTTTATAACACCTGCCGATTAATTCCCATTCTGCACCGTGCGAACTCACTCACAGCAAGGCTAAATTAATGATCGACAATCGCGATCGTTGCTAATCCCAGATCGCTACAACCAGCAATTTCACCGCCTAAATCCAATACCTGTCGCAAGTAGTCTAGGGCTTCAGCAGTCACGATCTCCCCAGGCATCACCACCGGAATTCCTGGAGGATAGGGACAGATCGATTCGGCACTAATTTTACCAACCGCAGCCGCGATCGACACCCGTAGCTGCGGCGATCGATCGGCTTGGCGCGGGGTCATCGCTGTTGTTGTTAACATCTCCGCTGGTGGCTCGATCATTGGTAATTCGATCGCGAGATCTTGACGATAATTTGTCGCTAATTCGGTAAATGCCGCCACTAATCGATCGATATCTGTCAGCGTATTACCCAAGCTGATGATAAACGTCAAATGGCACAATGAGGGCAATTCGGCGACGACTCCCAGTCGATCAGTTAAAATCTCATCGGCAGCAAAACCAGTCAGATTTAAACCCGTGACTGTCACTGTCAATCGCGTCGGATCGAAATATTTACAGCCCGGTGTGGCGGGATCTAGTTCGACGACAGAGAGTCCCTCAATCTGCGCGATCCGCGCCCTGGCGATTTTGGCTAATTCGATCGTCTGCGACATCAATTCTTTGCCCTGCAAGGCCATTTGTTGGCGGGCGGCATCGAGGGAGGCTAGGAGTAAATAACTCGGACTGGTAGTTTGAATCGATCGCAAACAGCGACTGAGCAGATCTCGATCGATCCAATTGCCCCGAACGTGTACCATTGCCGATTGGGTTAGCGCACCCAACAACTTATGCGTCGATTGTACGCTCAGATCTGCGCCGAGACTCAATGCTGATGGCGGGAGATCGGGATGAAAGCCAAAATGCGCGCCATGAGCCTCATCGACTAACAGCGGGAGATCGTAACTATGCACGATCTCCGCAATGGCACCCAAATCGCCACCGGCACCGTAATAAGTCGGATAGACCATCATCACAGCCTTGGCATCGGGATGCTGCTCTAAGGCGAATTCAACCGCCGCTGGCGTGATGCTATGAGCGATATCCAAGTCTCGATCGTAGATGGGATTCACAAATACTGGTACCGCGCCAGCATGAATGATGCCAGCAATCGCTGAGGAATGGATATTACGCGGCAAAATCAGCTTGTCCCCGTCGCCACAAGTCGCCAAGATTGCGGCGATGACGCCAGCCGTCGAACCATTAACCGAGAACCAGGTTTGTTGTGCGCCAAATGTTTGGGCGGCCAGTAGTTGTGCTGACTCGATCGCGCCATTAGGTGCGTGGAGATTGTCCAGTCCTGGCAACTCTGGCAGATCCCAACCAAATACTCGATCGCCCCACGGATGTTTTAGCAGCGGATTCATACCCAGTCCCCGCTTGTGTCCTGGGGTGTAAAACGGCGCGTGGGCGATATCAACCCATTCCTGAAGGGCATCGATAATCGGGGTTTGAGCGGGATCTAGTTGGGACATTTTGAGTTGGGAGTTGGGAGTTGCGACTGAAATCACGCGGAGGTTCCCTCCGCATGTGTTTCAGTCAAGACAGGGAGTTGGGAGTTGCGGCTTTGCCGAGGAGCGCGAGATCAGACAGGGAGTTAAGCGTAAAAAAATAGGTGAGAAAAATTTCTCACCTATCTGGGATTTTTCGATCGAGATTTAGGGTTCGAGCGAGTGGATTTTAGCTAATTGGGATGTAGCTTTAAACTGTCAATTGTCAACTTTTAGTTACCAGCAGCTAAAGACGGCGAACGGTGATAAGGTACGACATCTTCACCGAAGTAGCGGGAGTATTCGACGCTATCGACCATCAGATTGACTGCGGCACCAAAACCGCGCTCGGCGATGACCCGATTATAATCGGAGATCTCTGCTTGATTGAGTGGCGCGCGACCCAAGAGGTGACGGAATAAAAATTCGATCGCCTTAGTATTGGGGTAAGGAGTGTAGAAGCGATCGATATACGCATCCGAACTCACTAAGGTCGCCACAAACTGCCGCATGGAGATTTGGCCGGTGCGCACTTGGCTCTCTAAATCTGCACGCCGGAACTGTGCGGGAATTTCACCATTACTGAGATCCATCACATGGATATATAGCGATTCGATCGCCAATGTCGCTTCAGTTTGGCTCGTGCTAGCATTCATCCGAAAAATGCGGGCACAATCGCGAGCAATTTGCGCCGTGTTCGCTAGGCTAGGCTCCGTCATGGTCAGACTAGAGGAACGACCCAAAGAGACTAGCTCAGACTCCTTCTGACGGGCAGCAGCCGCATTATCGGCGATCGCTTTGCCGGTCATCGGCAGCTTGGCCATATCCATCCGAGGCTTGATCGTATCAAAACTCGGTACCACAACTTGCTTATCTTGCTTAGTAAGTTTGTTGTAGAGGGTTTGAGTGTTGGGATAGTTGGCAGCAGGCAAGGTCAAGAAGCGGTTGTAAGGCACGACATCTTCACCGAATACTTGAACGTATTCCGCACCATTGACCATGGCACCGATACAGGCTTTAATCCCCGCAGTGGCCAGGATTTGGTTGTATTTGCGAATTTCGGCTTGATCGAGGGGCGCACGTCCGAGGAAGTGTTTGGTCGCAAGTTCGATGACCTTGGTATTGGGGTAGGGAGTATAGAACTCTTTGAGGTACAACCCAGAACAACCGAGTCCTTCGATGAACTCTTTGAGGTTGATCTCCGAGTTACCGAGCTTACTTTCGAGCGCGCTAAACTCATTAGCCACGATATAGGGTTCGATATCCCGCTCGAACACTTGACGATAAGCAGCGCGAATCACAGTTTTGAGCTGTGTTTTATCGACAGCTTGAGTCAGCTTGAAGATCTTAGTTTGTTCGCGTTTTTTGCTGACGCCTTGGTTGATGCGGAATTCGATATCGGGCTGAGAACGATTGTTTTTGGTCGCACCGAGTTCGACAAATCGAGGTGTAGCTTCGGATTGAGCCTGAGTGACGATCCCGACACCCGTATCGGCGATACTCCCGACTCGCAGATTCCGGCCACTGACACCCGCAGGGGTGAGGTAGCGGTTGTAAGGCACCATGTCTTCGTTGAAACTCTCGCTATACTCTACCGAGTCGATCATCTCATCGACGATCGCATAGAAACCTTTTTTGGCGGCGATGTCAAAGTATTTATTCATCTCCTG
Organism: Chamaesiphon sp. OTE_75_metabat_556; assembly: GCF_031378165.1. Lineage (NCBI taxonomy): Bacteria > Bacillati > Cyanobacteriota > Cyanophyceae > Gomontiellales > Chamaesiphonaceae > Chamaesiphon > Chamaesiphon sp. OTE_75_metabat_556. Next base: position 28,857 of record NZ_JANNDR010000339.1, on the reverse strand, counting down.
ACGACCGTAGGTCGGCCGACCGAGCAGACGGCGGTGGATGAATTCGATCGCTTTACAGACGTAGAACTTCGTCCAGTAGGTATTGCGGAAATTATCAGATTTGGCGAGCGCGCGGACGAATTCCCGCACAGAGATATCACCATTTTCGAGCTTGATTTCCTCAACCTTCAGGCGTTGTCCTTCATAGACATCCCGACCCATTACTTGCAGATAAATTGCTTTAATTACTGCTTGGGTCGAACTTTCGGTGAAGGAGGTGCTGCGACCTTGGCTAGTTTTGGATTTTTTACCAATGCCGGTAAAGCCAGGTAATTGATCGAGTTTGAAGGTTTTTGCCCCCAAGGAACCAGGGGTAACTCCCCGCGCGCCAGGATTGCTCAGTTGATTATTGATCCCTGGCCCTTGAGCGATCAGAATCCGGCGCGTATCTTTACCGAATGGTGCTGGCGAGTTGCTAGGATTGCGAGTTTCTTTGGGGAAGATCGCACCAAACTGAATTTCTAGCGGATCGTTGCCCGAACCGTAGACGTGTTGGTCGGCTAATGGTCGCTCGTAAGCTGCAAAGGTGGTCAGGAACTGCGGAATCTTGCGGAACGGTGCGCTGTAATTGAACAGGTTTTGTTGTGGCCCCCAGTTGCGACATTCTTGGGCTTCTTGACCCAAACCGCGAATGTAAGGTACTGTTTCTTCGCCAAAGTAGTCAGAGTACTCGGAAGAATCTACCAAAGCATCTACCAGACCATTTAAGCCCTTAGCGGAGACGATGCTAAAGTACTTCTGGACCTCTTCACGGGAGGACGGCCCGCGACCGAGAATGTGCCGGAAGGCGAGTTCTAGTGCCCGACTATTGATGTAGGGTTGGAAGAAGTTTTTCTGATACAGGGGCGATTTGGCCAAGCGGCGGACGAATTCCTTCATCGAGATTTCGCCATTTTTGACTTTCGATTCCAAGTCGGAAACCGATAAGCTGTAAGCGCGAGTGATGTCTCTTTCAAAGATCTGGCGGTAGGCCGCTTTGATGACATCGTTTTTCTCAACCCCCGCCAGACCTGGTTTCATCGCATACTTGACACGACGTTCGGCAGCAGCAGCGTAGAGCTGCGGCAATTCTAGCCCCTGTTGGTCGTCGGAAGGACGCTGCCGGAGTTTGTTGGCTGGTGCCGAGGCTTTAAACTCATTAATCAGGATTTCAAAATACTGGTTGATAATATCTTGAGCTTCTTTGTCTTTGCTAAAATAGCCGATCGAACCCGCCCGCATCTCTTGCAGGGCAACGATCGTCGCGGGAACAGAGCAAGCATTTTGAATGATTTCTCTTAAGCCGCGCGTATTCACCGTAATGATATTTGGGTCGCCAGCGACGATCGCATAAGTCACATAACGGAGAAACCAACTCATATCCCGTAAGGATTTCTGCATATTTGCAGGGCCATACAAGGAGATATTAATCGGCTGAAAACCTTGGGGAATCGCCCCCGCACCAGTGGCCGTAAATAGAGACGTGAGATTAGAGAAGAAGCCGCCTTTGGCTTCGACAAAAGTTACAGTTCCCAGTGTAGACTCAGTTTGCTTGGTACCGCTCGCAAAAGTCGTCGCTACTTTTGGTTCGGAAACCACTGGCTTTTCCAAAAAGGCCATTGGCGATCCGCCGACAAAAATCCGGTTCGCCGCGCGGGAGACAATCAAGTCAGAATTATCAGTGATAATTTTGGCGATGTCGATCCGTTTGGCTCCAGACTGAAAGTAGCTGTTTAGCTCGCTCAGTTCGCCGATTGCGGGAAACCGATCTTGCTGCTCTGCTTGCGAAATGGTCGCAACTGGTAGTGTTTGATATAAATTTGGACGGGATAGAGAGCCGCCACCACTTGCCTTAACACTCATTAGATCCTAAATCTCCCAACCGAATATTTTTTTACTGCATTAAGCCTAATCGAGTACCGAGCGATGGTTTATTACCTGCTCTGCCGATGGTTGTAGCAGATGGGGATCGGTTGTCGATCGCGGCGATCTTCAGCCAAACACTCATCTCATGCCCACTAGCCAACTGGAAGGTCGAGTGTGAGTCTACATCACGATCGTTAACTCGATCGAAGTTTGAATAAATCGGGTCTGTCGAGATGTTTAATCTCGGTTTCCCGCCGATAAAAATTGTCGCTAGCAAAACCAGGACAGCTCTTAGATTAAAACGTTTCGCTTACCGATAGTTTGTTTATGAAGAAGTGTGTAGAGATCGAACTCCCTAAAAAGTGGTCTGCAAAAGATCGTAGAGGATTGGCGGGAGAATATTAGAAAAAAGATAAGTTTTGTTACAGAAGCACAGGGTGGGAGGTGGGAGGTGGGAAGTGGGAGGATTGTTCCGAGATTGATCGCCTACCCTCTACCCTCTACCCTCCATACGCTACACATGAACCTGTATCTACCAGTTCATAGCCAGCTTCAGATGGGGAGACGATCGAGATAAAAATTAATGGCTCATCACTATCATTAATCACACCATGCACGGCTCCAACTGGGGCGATGACCACATCCCCCATTTCGATCGCGGTAGTTGTGCCAGCTCGATCGAGATAATATTCGCCCCGACCAGATAGTACCGTCCAAGTATCTTGGCCGTAGGGATGGCGATGTGCGGGAATTTTTTGGTGCGCTCCCACATACCAAGCGACCACAGTGGCATCGGCTGTGGCAGTCACGACCGAACGGATTGGTTCGAGATCGCTCGGTTGCAAAAATCGAGCACTCTTAAAGATGCGATTGATGTCCATTAGCTAGCAAATGACAGAACTGTTAAACTTATCTCACTGATACCGAGCTGTGGCGATCGATTGCTGTCAATCTTGATACTTAATTTCTAGATCTTCTCAGTTTTAGTTTCTAATCTCTGTAAGTCTAATCTCTGTAGGATAGATATTTTAATTTACAAATATCGACATTCGCAGTGTATGAATTTCTCTATCGATCGGTAGAGAGGATCGACACAACGCCGATCCAACCAGGTTATAGCTGCTAAAACTTGCTGTGCGCCGATTCGATTTATTAATACCGATCGATCGAATCGGCGCACTTTGCACAGGGATATTAATAAATAATAACTAATGTCGATCGCTGGAACTTTTGCGAGATTGAATCCATCTGTACTAGGGTATAGGTTGAGTAGTTGAATTCCATTTAAGTAGAATAAAAATTCAAGGAGTGGAAACTAAGTTTCCACTCCTTTTTTCTAGATTTAATTTAGTAAGTAATCATGAAACTACTCATCTACAACTTTAACTGTCGTCCCGACCTTCACTAATGGATATAGTGCTTTGACATGCCGGTTGTACATCCGCACACAGCCATTAGAAGCGGCTGTACCGATCGATTTGATATTGGAAGTACCATGAAAACCAATCATGTCCTTACCATCAGTCCAAAAGCCAATCCACCGCGATCCAAGTGGGTTTTCTTTGCCCGGTAAGAGCACCTCACCAGTTTTAAAACTCGTCCAGGCTGGATTTTTGATTTTTTCCATCACTTGCCATTCACCTGTCGGCGTTTCTCGCCCTTTTTTGCCGATGGCAACTGGGTATTTATTGAGCAGCTTGTCCCCTCGATATATATAGACCCGCTTTTCTTTAAGTTTGAGGATCAGACTGACCACGTTTTCGACTGGCGGTCGCTCGTTATTAGCAGACACAGGCTTGGTGGTGGAGTTTGGGGCTGCGGTGGGGAGGGGATTATTCCCTGGGGTTGCTTTCGTTGGTGTTACGAGAGTTGACTCTCCCGTTGGTACCGCTCGCAGATCTCGTTGTGGCTGCCGTGGTGCTGCTGGAGAGTTGCTCGCTTTCGCTGGTGGTTCTAGTGCTAATAATGCTGGCGATTGGGTATTTGGGCTGGTTGGGTGATAAGTTTCGGCGTAAAGCTTGGTGGGGAGTGTCGCCAACAGCGCAGCGATCGCGAGTCCAGTCCTAAATATTAGAGCAGTTGAGAATCGGGACATGATTGAACTTAGTTTACTCTAAAAAGTTGAGTGGTAATATCGATACAATTGCAATTAGCTTACCCACACGATCGAGAGATCGATATCGCTTTTACAATTTAACATTGAGGTTTTGACTGTGGCAATCGATGCAACCGATCGCCAATCGCAACTTCACGATCGATTCAGAGATCATCATGGTGGCAAGACTGGCTGATAAGTAACTCTTTAAGTCAAATAGTCGATGATAATTTGGCGATTGCAGTGTGAGCATGGAGTCTGACTCGATCGTCTGGATCGGTGAGTAATTGCTCTAAATCTGGGACGGTAGCTAGATTCCCCAGGTTCCCCAAGGCGGTGGCAATCTCTTGTTTGACAATCGATGGCAACGGTGTAGCGGCGAGGTGGGACGATCGCCAATAAGCCACCAACTGTTGACTGGCGTATGTGCGTTCGCGCTCTGTTTTGCCGATCGCGATCATCAGTTCTGGTGCAAATGGATCTGTCTGAGTTAGTGCGGCAATTAGGACATCGATCGCGGGTTGGGTGCCGATCCAGCCTAAAGCCAAGATGACGGCAGATTTGAGTCGATCGGGTGTTTGTGAAGAGCCGAGGACTTTTGCAAGTAATGGAACGACACCAGGATCGTTCACTCTAGCTAACCCTCGTGCTGCGGCTAGACAGACTTCGAGATTTAGGTCGAATAATAACGGCTGCAACCGATCTAGTAAATTTAGTTCGGTGGCGAGATCGCCGCGCAGACATAGAGCAACTACCGTCGCTTTGCGTACGCTAGCGGAGACATCGGTAAGTTTGGAAATCAGCAGCGGTAGAACGCGCGGATCGTGGAAACTACCCAAGGCTTCGATAACTAGAGTGCGGATCTGGGGATCGGGATTGTCAACTAATTGTAATAATGGCTCGATCGTCTGGGAATGACGAATTCGCGCCAGAGTCCCCACCGCCAAGGCGAGTTGGGAAGATCCACCCGCTGCGGTGGGAACTAAGAGTGCAGTGAGAGCGGCGATCGCGGGTGTACCAATTTGAGCTAGAGCACCAGTCGCGATCGCCGTTAGTTCTGGGTCTTCATCTTGTTGAATTAAGGTGACGAGGGCAGCGATCGATTGTGGTTGATTAAATCCGCCCAAAATTCGCCCTGCTGCCCACCGATCTTCCAGATCGATGTCAGGGTTGTTAACCAGTTCTATCAGTGGTTGGAGGGCAATCTCACCTAGTTTGGGGATGATTTTGGCGATCGTCCACTGCTGTTCGAGATCGCCGTGGAGCAATACTTGTAGTGCTAAATCTAAAACTCGATCGTTATCTTTGAGTCGATCGAGTGGGAAGTCTTGGAGACAGTCGATAACACTCGACCACATCCCGTTATCTGCTGCGGCAATCGCTCGGCTGAGATCCATAAGTTGGGAGTTGGGAGTTGCGACTGAGATCACGCGGAGGTTCCCTCCGCATGTGTTTCAGTCAAGACAGGGAGTTGGGAGTGGGGAGCGGGGAGCGGGGAGAGAACGCAAGCGTCCTTAATTAACTCCCAACTATCAACTATCAATTATCAATTATCTACCTACTTGCCCAAGCAAGACCGACTAACAGCATCTCGATCGCATAAAACATGCCGACTACTTGAGTTTCCGTCCAACCACTCAACTCTAGATGATGGTGGATCGGTGCCATTTTAAACAGTCGCTTGCCTTTGCCATCAGCATCTTTAGTAGCTTTGTAATATCCGACTTGGAGGACTACCGAGAGGGACTCGATCGCAAAAATTCCACTGATGATAAACAGCACCCAGAGATTCTCGGTGAGAATCCCCACTGCGGCGAGTGCGCCACCGAGCGCGAGCGAACCAGTGTCGCCCATGAACACCTTCGCTTTGTTGCGATTGTGGACGACAAAGCCGAGATAACTACCACTCAGACAGATACACAAGATCGCTAAGCTTGGCTCTTTGGGTAAGATAATCGCCGCCAAACCCGCGAGGGCGATTGCCCCCGTGCCACCAGCCAAGCCATCAACACCATCTGTCAGATTGGTCGCATTACTTTCAGCTAGCAACGCAAAGATGGCGACGCCCCAAAAGAATAATCCTAAAGGTAAGACGATATTCAGGGGTAAATGAACATTGGTAATCGCATGACCGCGACTATAAAAAGCCCAACCACAAAAGGCGATCGCGATCGCGGCTTGCAATGCTAATTTCCCCTTGGGAGTTAGACCTTCGTTTTTGCGATTACTCAAACTTTTCCAGTCATCCACGCCACCGATCGCCAAATAGCTCAAACTTGTGACCGCCACGGCGATCGCATCGGGATTAAACTGCGACCAGACCACGCCTAAAACCGCGCCGACTGGTACGACAAAAACGCCGCCCATCGTGGGCGTGCCAGCTTTTTTGAGGTGTGCTTGGGGGCCATCCTCACGGATAAATTGACCCATTTTCAATTGCTTGAGCATGGGAATGGCTTGAAAGCCGATCGCGGCTACCAATGCAGTAGACACCAAAAATGGTAAGAGTAGAGATGTCATCAGACTCTCACCCTGCTGCCAGTTCAACCCCAACAATGCGCCCGTCAAGACAGTAGCTAATCCAATTAGTAAGACAGTGCCCGTAGGATTAAAACCCCTGACAGATGCTGATTTACCCTCCATCTATATTCCTCCGAGGTAATTTCATCACTACGTCGAGCTGTTAAAAAATTCAGTCTCGAACAGCTCGCTATTTTATCGCGATCGGGTGACAGCAATCTGCCTAGATTTCATCGACATCGTCGGAATCATCACTTTCTTCTTCTTCCTGATAAGCGCGATCGTCTTCAAAGAGTTCTTCATCAAGATTAGGTTGATCGAGTGCCGAAATCGCTGGATCGCGTTCGTCCCGTTCGATCAGCCGACCTTGGGATTCCAACCATTCCAAGATTGAAGTATTGCGTTGTACAGCAATAACTGGTGCTGGTTCATAGCGCGGTTGTTGTTTGAGGGCTGGATTGACAAATGAATCCAGGACATCGAGATCGAGAGTATCGGACATGGTGGAATTGATTAGCTTGAAGTTCTCATAGTCTATCATTTTAGGGGATGGGGAATATTGCGCTCAGACGATCGCGATCTGACTTCTGTTTGGATACTTATAGCCAACTCTGGCGAATTTTTATGCCCAAAGCTAAACTACTAGATGCGATCGCCAGCAAAAATCGGGGGATTCTGGCTACGCCGCTAGAAAAACAAGCCATCCTCGCCGCCATTACCGAACTGGAGTTTCGCAATCCCCATCCGCGTCCGTTGACTACCGCGATCGATTTATTGGCGGGGAATTGGCGGCTGCTCTACACTAGCAGTCAGAGTTTACTAGGTATCGACAAATTTCCACTAGTGACACTCGGTACGATTTATCAGTGCATTCGCCCGACGACGAGTGCGGTTTATAATATTGCCGAAGTTGCAAGTTTTGTACCAGGATTAAATGGTTTGGTGGCGATCGTGGCTAAATTTACCGCTGTTAGTGAAGCTAGAGTCAACGTCCAATTTAATCGATCGGTGATCGGCTTACAGCGGCTAATTGACTATTCAGATCCCGATCGATTGATTATGGAAATCGAAAATGGTCGCAAGTTTACCGCGATCGATCTGCCCATCAGTCGCCCCACAGATAAAGCACCCGCATGGCTGGAGATTACCTATCTCGACGAAGATCTCCGTATTAGTCGAGGTAATGAAGGAAGTGTTTTTGTGTTAACTAAATCCAATTCTTGATGAAGTTTTTAGTGCAAGATCGATAATCTATTAAAATGAAAGTAAATCTGAATTTAATTTAAACGGCACAATAAAAATTATGGACAAAGTTACTATCCCTGACGTCTTAACATTAGAAGAGACTTCAGCTTACTTACGGTTGTCGATCGAAACAGTTACTAGTCAAGCTTTAAAAGGAAATATTCCCGGTCGAAAAATCGAAAATGACTGGAGATTTCTAAAATCGGCGATTGATGATTGGTTGAGTGCTAAGAATAGTAGTTCAGTTCTACTCTCTCAATCAGGTGTATTCGCAGACGATGATTCATTAGCTCAATTAAGAGCATCAATTTATCAAGCCAGAGAACGTCCTGAAATTGATGATAGTATAGGCTCTAATTAATGTATTTGCTCGACACTGACACCCTTACACATCTTCATTTTGGTAATTCTAATGTTACGGAGCGTTTGAAATCAGCCACCTTAGTAACTAGAAATTTGCGTCACTTTAAACAAATTCCTGGATTGAAGGTAGAAAACTGGGTCGATCGATAATTATGCTGAGAATCTCCCAACGACATCTCAAAATCCTCGAAACCTGCCCGCGTCAATTCGAGCAGACATTTTGCGATCGATTGACATTGCCGATGTCACCGACTCAACAGAGCAAAACGCAGTTGGGAAGTGATTTTCACTTGCTGATGCACCAGCGCGAACTCGGATTACCGATCGAGCCAATTTTAGCCAAATCGCCCCAGCTCAATACCTGGATGCAGGCGATGCTTCAGGTTGCGCCGGAATTATTTGCACCCAATCCGCAAGCCTGGAGACAGAGCGAACACGTTCGCACTTTAGAAATTGGCAATTATTTGTTTACAGCGATTTACGATTTATTGATTTTACAACCCGATTGTCCCAAGGACAGGCTGCGCCAACGAGCCGAGATTATCGATTGGAAAACTTATCCACTGCCTAAGTACAAAAAAGATCTCGATCTCGAATGGCAAACGCGACTGTACTTATATCTACTAGCGGAAACTAGCGATTATGTACCCAAGCAAATTACTTTTACTTACTGGTTTATTCAATCTGCCCCCCAACCTAAATCTGTCAATATTAATTACACCCTCAAGCAACATCGTCAAACTCAGCTTGATGTGCTCGCTTTACTAGCCAATTTAACAACTTGGCTCGATGCCAACCGCGCCCACCAGGAACCTTTTCCCCAAGTAGCGGCGTCTACGGGTTTGTGCGAACATTGTCACTTTGCCGTCCGGTGCGATCGTCAGCATCTGGACGATCGATCCGCCGCTAGTATCGATCTGTCCCAAATTCCCGCGTTCCCAATTTGATGAAAATCTTGTCAATTGAGATCGGGAAGACTCGCCGCTAGATCGGGCAGTTTCAAGGACATAACTCTTAAAACTAGGAATCGGTTAAGATTTATAAAGTTTAGTAACTCGATCGCCGCTAAACAGATAATCCATGCAACAAATCCATCGAGATTAAGTTAGATTAGCAGATAAACAATATTGAGCGACTAGACTATCCCTGTCCGTCAGCAATCAGTTCGATCCTCACCTTCTTAGAGAATGTCATCATTGTCACTATGACCCAACCATCCACATTTCGATCTGTTTGGCACCATCAACTAGTTCTGCGGGGAGCGATGTTTGCCGGAGCCATACTTACTACATTGTTGCCAGTTGCCGCCAGTTCTGCTCTTGCAGTGTCTAAAGATAGCCCGAAAGCGATCGTGGATGAAGCTTGGCAGATCGTCAATCGGGAATATGTAGACGGGACTTTCAACCGCTTGGACTGGCAAAAAACTCGGATGGAGTTGCTCAAGCGCAACTATCGCAATCGGCAAGAAGCATACGTCGCCATTCGCTCCACTCTCAAAAAACTCGGCGATCCTTATACCCGATTCCTAGATCCGCAGCAGTTTCAATCGCTCAACAATCAAACTAGTGGTGAAATGTCGGGTGTCGGGATCAAACTAGAAGCCAATCCCCGCACTCAGCAATTGATAGTTGCCGAAGCGATCGATAATTCACCCGCTGCCAAAGCTGGGATCAAATCTGGCGATGTGATCGTCGCGATCGATGGTAAGTCTACCAAGAATATGAATCTTGAAGGGGCGATTAGCCTGATTCGGGGTGAAATTGGTAAATCAATTACGCTCAAAATCGCGCGTGGTGGCAAGAGTCCGTTTGATATTGCCCTCACCCGCGCCCAGATCGAAGTAGCGTCGGTATTTTCGGAAGTTAAACAAGAGGGCAAGTTGAAAGTCGGTTATATCCGTCTAGCTGAATTTAGCTCACATTCTTCCGAGCAGATGCAAAAGGCGATTAAAGATCTCAATCGCAAGCAAGTCAACGCCTATGTGCTGGACATGCGCGGTAACCCTGGCGGGTTGCTCCAAGCCAGCGTCGAGATCGCGCGGATGTGGCTCGATAATGGCACGATCGTCAAAACAGTCGATCGCAAAGGTGGTAATGAAGATTTTCGAGCAGTTCAGGGCGCGCTGACTCAGCTCCCGATGGCAGTGTTAGTCGATGGTAACTCCGCTAGTGCCAGCGAGATTCTAGCTGGTGCCCTCAAGGACAATCGCCGCGCCCAAATCGTCGGCGCGCAAACCTTCGGTAAGGCACTAGTTCAATCGGTACATTCGCTCTCCGATGGTTCGGGGATGGCAGTAACTGTGGCGCATTACTATACCCCCAATGGTACCGATATCGGTCACAAAGGCGTCACGCCGGATGTAAAGGTAGATCTCAACTCTAACGAGCAAAAGAACCTATCTGAATCGCCATCGTTGCTAGGTAGCAATCAAGATCCCCAGTATCAACGCGCCGTCGCGGTCTTGCAAAACAAGAATATGGCTACTCCCAATCCAGTCAAGATTCCCTCAGTGAGCCGCAATCGCTAGCATTACTAATTACTTGGTCGATCGAAACACGATCGATCTAAAAAGAGTAGGGGTAATTCATGAATTACCCCTACTCTTTTTGTTGTTTCAGTAGAATCGTTGCCGGATCAAGCCGAACGGAGGAGTTCGCGACTTTGTTGCTTTTGCCAGACTTGGAAAATTTCAGCCCGACCATCGTTTAATAGAGATCGATCGAGTTGATAGATACTTGTTGCTTTATCCTGCTTTTTCGATCGAGATGATTTCGATCCAGATGTAATTGGTTGTACCTTTAATCCCAAAAGTTGCAGGAAGCGATTGAGGACGGAAATCGGACTGACTTCACCATTATTGTAATTGGGCATATCGATCCCGATTGCGCGTTTGATATGCTGGCTACAGAGATAACTAATTCGCTTGAGGGAAATCAGATCGGGATCGGTCATTTGTAATTGACGATCGGGATCTAAGAAATTGATGATTCCTAGTGCCAATAAACCTTGAATCTTGAGAATATGATGATTAGCATCGGGTAAGAATACTTTATCCGGTCTTGCCTCTAAATCTCGATCCCAAACTAGATAGATTGACTGGGGTAAATACTGTTGGTGATTGAGTAAATAAAAGTGGGTTAATAATTGCCCATAATAACCCTTCTCATCTTTTAATTTTAGTTCGGGTGTAATCGTGACTCCATAGCGTTGCTGGAGCGTATATTTCTCGATTTGGGCACGTTCTAGATCGCTGAGAAAGCGTTTGTTAGATAGATATTGAAAATCGCGATGACCGAGATCTGGTGCGGTAGCAATTGCTTGGGCTGCTTGGCTTTTGACCTGTTGCTGAATTTTTTTAGTTTGAGTACCGATCAGATTGTACTCACGATCGCGTTGAGTTTTTTCTTTATGAATGTCAGCAATTTGCTTGAAAATTTCTATCGATTTTTTGGGATCTGTTTTAGTAGCGTGAATCAGGGCTGTTCTGAGTTCTTGTAAGCTTTCCCGATCGCGATCTTCACTGATAATATAGACCTGGTGTCCTTCACCGATTAAGCCAGCTTTGACGGCATCGCGATGGAGGGTAATTGAGGCATTAATCCGCGCGGCAAATTTTGCCCAGGTGCGTAGATGTACCGGATCGAATACAAAAGGTAAATCGACATCGATCCGCGTCAATGGACACATTAGTGCATAATTTTCTTTGTAGTTTTCTTGATACCAATAAGCCAACGATCGATAATTATTACTACCGCTACCAATCGTCCCCATCCCGCGTTTTGCACACCAGATATAGCGCGGCACATTCGCCCGAACTCTGGCTAAAGCTTGGCGAACTTCAGTATCGGGAATTACGCCCTGAAAAATCCCGTAGACGCGATCGAAATGTTTGACATCGATACTCACGCCTGTACCTAAAGTCGGTGTCACAAATACCGCATCATATTCGGGAGCCTGAGTATTGATCGACGAGACAAAATCGACGGCTGGGTGTCCGGTGGTATTAGTAGTGTGGCTGCAAACGACCAAGGTTTTGGTATAACTATCTTCGAGTTGCTTGAGCGTTTGTTGGATATAGCGATTGATCGTATCGGAGCCATAGCGACCCGATCGACTGTCAGTGGTAACATAGCATTTGTGTCCAGCGCGGAGATCTAGCTCTAGCTGATGAATCAACGCAGTCGGATTGGGACTATCGTAGAAATACACCTCCCACCCCTTCTCAGCGCGCCATTGATTGATCGCAATCCACGGCTCGATTTCGCAATCGGCTAATTTCTTGAGATAATCGATCGAGATATCGGATAAGTCGGCATCTTGCGCGATCACCAGTCCATTTGTCTCTACCACCTTGGCAATTAAGTGTTGAAAGGTTTTTAAAATTGCCAGTCGCTTCTTTTTGCAGGTAGAACTATGCAGTAAATGCCACAGCGATTGTTCGACTTCATCTAAAATAATTACACCCCCTTCCCAATCCTGAGGATTGAGCTTCCACATCGAATCTAAGCACAAGCCGAGGCTATCAGATTGCTGTTTGGGGAGCTGTTCGTTGATCCAATTCACCCCAATGCGCTGACACAAAAATCGACCTAATTGAATCCGATGTGTCAATAACAATACGGGGCGATTATTGGCTTGCGCGGCAGCGACGACTGGAATTAATGCTGTTGTTTTACCAGTCCCTTTAGCCGACTTAATCCCGACGATTCCAGCATCGGGAAAATCAATATTATGTAAATACCGAGTCTCCAAGGACAGATTAGCCGGATAACTTAATTCACTGTGCTTTTTTGATTGGGCGAGATCGATCTCTAATTCTAATGATTGTTGATAAATTGAGTGGAAAGCATCAATTCCCTGGGCGACAATAAAGTCATCAACACCCTTTTCAATCCCTGGCAACCTAATTACTTTAACATTGCAGCCAGCTTGCTGTAACAGCTCGCCTAAATGGACAATCGCGGTATCGAGTAACTTAGCCTTACGGGGAATAATTTCATAATCAAAACAAATCGATAACTCTTGCTTACGATTTGCAAAGATAGCCAATTCGGGAATGAGGTTTCTCCCAATCGTATTGCCCTGAAAATCGCGCACGACTCGATAACCACTATTAATCCCTGGCAAGGCGATCGCTGGATAGCCATAAGTCAATAGGGTAGCGGCTTTCTTGACACCTTCACAGATGACGATCGGAATTTGACGATCGAGAATCCACTCCCAAAAGCCAATGGCTTCACCTTGAGCATCTACTTCAATCTTTGCTGGTAGTTTTGCTTTAAATAAATTAGCCGTTTTTGTCCAGATTTCTTTCGTTACGCGCAAACAAAATAATCGCGTCGATATATTCGGTGGGTGTTCGTATTTAATAACCTTGCCATCTTGACTTTTCGCCGGAGAATTGGGCTTGAAAGTCCCCCACTCCATCGGCTGCCAATCATTTAAGGGATCTAAACCATGACACCACCAACCACCTTTAGCACAGTGGTTATATCTTTTCATCCAACTAGGAATGACTTGACCGCTATTATTGCGCGGAATTTGTGGTGAGATAAATAAGCAATCGTAAGTAGAATTTCCTCGTAAAGATCTAAAATTTAGAGTGACTAATTCACGATCGATATTACTAGCAGTAACTAGTTCGTTATGGTGGGCACGATCTAAATTGGTTTGTACCATGACGATCTGCAAGTGCGAGGAGGGATTCATATTCTAATCGAAATTTCTCGGAAAAACCGAGATCGATAAAAAAGAATTTGCTCGATTGCATGTAGGGATATTGACTTTTTTAAAACACTAGTGATAGCGTAATATGGACAAACTAATAGTTCATCTATTCTGTAATTAACTAATGACAAAATAGTGATCGTCCGAATGGCGGATCTTTCGTAGTTGTCGTATCGATCGATAATAGTATGCTATTTTATGAAGAAGAATTAAATCTAGGGATATTGACTATTGTCAAACACTATCGGTAGTGTACTCTCCCCAATCGATAGTCAAAAAATCCCCGATTTCTGATATAGAAATCGGGGATTTTTAAAGTTAATATTGTTGCGGCTACGTTATGCGTGAAGTCACAACATAGATATTTAAGACCGCGATCGCAAATATGGACGGTACAGGACTCGAACCTGTGACAGCCTGCTTGTAAGGCAGGAGCTCTACCAACTGAGCTAACCGTCCGCGTTTTTACGCTTACGCATCATAACCGATCTTTGTTGATGAGTCAAGCGATCTCGATCGGCAATACTCAGAATAGATCCAAAACTAGCTATTTACGACAGCGATCGAGTATAATAATAAATTGTGTCTGAACATACTAAAAAAATGCCGAAACTCAAAAGCCGTAAGGCAGCAGCGAAGCGTTTTCGCGCTAGCGGCACTGGTAAAATCATGCGCCGGAAGGCTTTCAAAAGCCACCTGCTCGAACACAAAAACGCCGATCGTCGTCGGAGCCTTTCTAAGGCAACTGCGGTTGATGAGACTGATGTACTCAGAGTACGTGGGATGCTCCCCTACTTGTAATTTATCGACTATCCGTAAATTATCGCACGATCCACACACTGGTAGCTTGAGGACTGACGATAGCAAATCGCTCACAACAATGCCGTAGAGCAATTTTAATCACCAACTAACACAATTTAAACTATGACTCGGGTAAAGCGCGGTAACGTGGCGCGGAAGCACCGCAACAAGATTCTCAAGTTAGCCAAAGGTTTTAGAGGTGCTCACTCAAAACTGTATCGGATTGCTAACCAACAAGTAATGAAGGCATTACGGAATGCCTATCGCGATCGCAAGAAGAAAAAACGTGATTTCCGTCGTCTGTGGATCGCGCGGATCAACGCCGCTTCGCGTCAGCATGGCATGAGCTACAGCCAACTGATTGGCAATATGAAAAAAGCTGACATCCAGCTCAATCGCAAGATGCTCGCCCAAATCGCCATTCTCGATCCGGCTAGTTTTGAAGCAGTAGTTAAACTGGCTGCCGCAGCAACATAGATCGAAAGGTAAGTGGATAGTGAATAGTGGATAGTGGATAGTTCTTCTTGTTCGCTATCCACTATTTACTTTAAGACCATCCACTAATTTGGTATGAAGAATCAGCGACAATTTCATCGATGCAAGTCTTTATTCTTCGTCTCATTAGCGATCGCTAGTATCATTATCAGTGGTTGGCAAACCCCAACCCAAGCGAGAACGCTCAAGGAAATTCAGCAACGCAAAAAAATCATTGTCGCTGTCAAAGATAATCTCCCACTGCTAGGATCGCGAGATCGTACTGGTAATTTACAGGGCTTGGAAATCGATATCGCTCGTAAATTAGCCACCGAAATCTTTGGTAATCCCGAATCAATTCAGCTCGTCCCCGTCGCCAATCAAGATCGCCTGAAAGTAGCGATTGACGGTACTGTCGATCTGACAATTGCCAGAGTCACAATTACGCCCACTCGATCGCGTGTAGTCGATTTTAGTCGGTATTATTATTTGGACGGGACAGCAATAATTACCGATCGTGCTAATATCGTTAAAAATAGCGATTTAGTCGGGAAACCCGTTGCCGTCTTAAATAATTCCAGCACGATCGCGTCATTGCAATTTTTTATTCCTAATGCAAAGTTAGTCGGTGTAAATAGTTACCAACAAGCGAGATCGCTACTCACCAGTGGCAAAGTCGTCGCCATCGCCGCAGATCGCAGCATGCTCATCGGTTGGCGTAAAGCCGATCCCAAATATCATCTCTTACCCGATAAATTATCCACCGAAGCCCTAGGTGTCGTCATCCCCAAAGGACAGCAATACGAGCCACTGCGCGAACTAATCGATCGCGCGATCGTCCGCTGGCAAGCCGATGGCTGGCTAAAGCAGCGGATTGAGTATTGGGGATTGCAATGATGACGGGGGGACTGGGATACTGGGAGACTGGGGATCTAAATTCATAACCCTCTACCTAAAGCCTAGTTAATTGTTATCAAGCCCCAGGATCGTCAGATGGGAGTCAAGTTATCATAGATAGCTAGGTATGGATTACCTAGTGGTGCGGCGATCGTTGGCATAGCCTCTCCACTGGAGCATCGCTACCAGCCGCAATTAATTAATTAGTCACTAGCCACTGCTTAATAATGGACTTTTCAGATAAAAATTTACTTATCGTTTACCTGAGTGCCTTCCTCCTGCTATTGAGCGTCGCGGCATTCTTTATCCTCAAACAAATTCTGAAAACCCAGAAAATTGAAAACGCGCTCTCAAAATTAGAGAAAAAACTCAAAAACGAACGCGGTACCGTTCCTGAATATTACGAACTGGGGAGTATTTATCTAGAGAAAAAGATGTTTATTCAAGCGATCGCGATGCTCAAAAGAGCGATCGCGATTGAAGACGACAAAATCCCCGAAATGGCTCCGATCTATAATGCTTTGGGATACGCTTATTTTGGCCAAGAACAGTACGATCTAGCAATTCGCCAGTATAAAGAAGCGATTAAACTCGAACCAGAATATGTGATGGCGATGAATAATCTCGGTCATGCTTACGAACAGAAAAAAATGACGCCTCAAGCTTTAGATGTTTATGAGCAAGCCTTGGCAATCGAGCCAAATAATGAAACAGCCAAACGCCGGGGTGAGTCCTTGCGTCGTCGGTTAGTCGTTAGCAGTAAGTAAGTAATTAATCGAGGATTAATAATTCTCGATTAGATAAATGAGTTGTATTTGTGATAGATGGAGATTTGAAAAGTGTCAGATTTATTAGCAGGAAAGGTCGCGATCGTCACAGGTGGATCGAGAGGCATCGGTCGCGCGATCGCGTTGCAATTAGCACAAGTTGGTGCGAAAGTAGCCGTCAATTATGCAAGTTCTAACGGTGCTGCTGATGAATTAGTCGCTCAAATTGTCAGCGGTGGTGGCGAAGCGATTTCTGTCGGTGCGGATGTCTCCAAAGCCGAACAAGTCGATGCACTGGTGAGTACCGTCATGGACAAATGGGGACGGATCGATGTCCTCGTCAACAATGCTGGCATTACCCGCGACACCTTGCTGTTGCGGATGAAATTGGAAGATTGGCAAGCTGTGATCGATACCAACCTGACGGGCGTATTTTCCTGCACCCGCGCCGTGAGTAAAATTATGCTCAAACAAAAGTCCGGCAGAATTATTAATATCGCCTCAGTAGCCGGACAAATGGGTAATCCTGGGCAAGCAAACTACAGTGCGTCTAAGGCTGGGGTGATTGGCTTTACGAAGACGGTAGCGAAGGAATTATCCAGTCGGGGAATTACCGTCAACGCAGTGGCACCAGGGTTTATTGCCACCGATATGACTCACGATCTCAAAGCGGAAGGGATTTTGCAATTTATTCCCCTGGGCAGATACGGACAACCCGAAGAAGTCGCGGGGATGGTGAGATTTTTGGCTGCCGATCCGGCGGCGGCGTATATTACAGGTCAAACTTTTAATGTCGATGGTGGAATGGTGATGGCATAGGGATATTCGCAGCACCGATCGAGATTCACGCTGTTGTAGTTGAGACGATGCAATCTCAATTCTTATCCAGTCTTCAAACTAGGTGCTCTATCTCCACCCTAGAACTACGCCACCTGTGGCTGTTCGACTCATTTTAGATCGCAAATTATCGTTCTGACTACTAGACATGGCTAAATTGCCTGTCAGTTCAAACGAAAATATCACCCAGAACCTAGTGAAAAAGCTTTCTCGCTTGTGCCAAGGAATTTTACCTTTGAAACGATCGACAATCGGGAACGATCTGGTTGCGGGGATGGTACTGGCGGCGATCGGAATACCAGAAGTGATGGGATATACCAAGATTGCGGGAACGCCGATTGCGACTGGACTATATACACTGCTCCTGCCAGCAGTGATGTTTGCCATCCTGGGATCTTCTCGACATCTAGTCGTAGCGGCGGATTCGGCAACTGCGGCGATTTTGGCGGCTGGGTTGTCGGGATTGGCTCCGGTGGGCAGCGCACATTATTTAGCTTTAGCGGCAGCAGTGGCTATTTTAGTGGCAGGACTATTGCTGTTAGCACGCCTATTTCGGCTCGGCTTTTTGGCAGACTTCCTCTCACGGACGGTATTAATTGGCTTTTTGACTGGAGTAGGCATTCAGGTTGCGATCGGTCAATTGCCAGGGTTGCTGGATCTCCAGGGCGGGGGGCGCGATCCGATCGCGCAAATACTCGCGGTAGCTAGGGGACTGCCGCATGTCAATCCCTTAACGATCGGGATTTCGGGAGCTGTGTCGATAACAATCTTGGTATTTGACAAATTGATGCCAAAGTTTCCAGGGGCATTGCTGGCGGTAGTTGGCTCGATTATCGCTAGTTGGTTGTTTGATTTTGCCAGTCGCGGGGTTTCGATCGTCGGAAATATTCCGATGGGGCTGCCATCTCTAGGGTTGCCCGCCGTCGAGTGGAGCGAAATTCCCCAAATAGTCGGAATCGCTTTATCCTGTTGGATCGTGATTATCGCCCAAAGTGCTGCTACTTCACGCGCTTATGCCTTTCGCTATCATGAGAGCTTTAATGAAAACACCGATCTTGAAGGTTTGGCAGTGGCTAATTTGGCGGCTGGTTTGAGTGGGACATTTGTGGTGAATGGGAGTCCTACCAAAACCGAAATTGTGAATACAGCCGGAGGCCGCAGCCAAGTTGCACAATTGAGTATGGTCGCAGTCGTGTTAGCGGTTATCCTGTTTTTGACACGACCGATCGGTTATTTGCCCAATCCTGTTTTAGCGGCAATTGTCTTTTTAATCGGACTCCGATTGGTCGATCTGCGGGGGCTGAGGGGGATTTATCGCACTCACCGCGAAGAATTTTATCTGGCGATCGTCACTGCGGCTACAGTCGTATTTGTGGGGGTGAAGGAGGGAATTATTGTCGCTGTGATGCTGTCGCTGATTTTACATGTACGTCATAGCTACCGACCGCATTCAGCGGTGATCGTGCCTGACGGCGATCGCTTTTGGCAGCCAATTCCCGTGTGTCCAGGGAGTGTGTCGGCACCAGGTTTGATTATTTACCGCTTTAGTCGCGATTTGTTTTATGCAAATGCGACCTTCTTTGCAGAGGAGATCGAGAGCTTGGCGAAGTCTGCCGAACCGCCGATAAAATGTCTGATTTTAGAGGCTAGAGCGATTACGGGCATTGACTATTCGGCGTCCCTGACGATTCGAGATGTGGTGATGGAATTATCGAGTCAAGATATCACTTTCGTCGTTTCTGGTCTCTCGCCAGATGTCAAAAGACAATTCGATCGAGATGGGTTGACAGATTTGATCGACAGTGGTGGCGGAGCCGCTCCAGGGGAGACTCGATTTTTCAATCATTTAGAAGATGCGCTGGCGGTTTTCCATCCAGAGCGTATTTGATGAGCGATCGCGATTTTGCTCATGCCACGATCGTAGCCATCTTTCTGAACGATGAGACAGTTTGGTAATCTCTCTATCAAGATCTATTTCTTCTAAGTTTGGATGGTATCTAGAGTCATTGATTGAGGTGATGATGACTGCTGCATCACCAAATTGGTCGGCTGTAAGATCGACAATTAGATCGACCGATCGTACCCAACAATGGTCGAAAAAAAGCCCCCTCGACGTGCAAAATCCATAGCAACCTTCTTTTGTTCCTTCATATCCTTGCGGAGACGCTACGCGAAAGGGAACGCTTCTGCGGAGGCAGACGCTACGCGAACGCGAACAGTCTCCAGGCTAATCTTATCCCGAACTCATGTTAAGCAAGTTTCGTATCTACAAAAGGTGGGGTCAATTCATGAATTAACCCCACCTTTTGCCTATGAAATTCGGCAAAATTCGATCGATCGAGTCCGAATCTACTGGTGACTACCGCAATCAGGACAGAATTTATGCTGTACCGAATGGATTGCCCCACAACTGCCACAATGAATCGCTAATGCGCCCGAAATCGATCGCTTGGGTTTGGCCAATCCGACCATTTCAGCATTGGATTTACCCGTAGGTACCATTGGGTAACAGTTTTCGTTCCGTTTGACTTGGGCATTGAGCAAGACGGGGCCATCGTGAGCGAGCATTGCCGCGATCGCGTCTGGCAAGTCTTCGCGATTATTGATACTCATCCCTTTAATGCCATAAGCCTGTGCTAACAGCATAAAATCGGGCTGAGAGGGTGCCATTTCCGAGGAAGAGTAGTTTTCCTCATAAAAGGCTTCTTGCCACTGTCTGACCATTCCTTGCCAGCCATTATTGATGATGACGATTTTGACGTTCAGTCCATAGTGCTTGAGGGTGCCGAGTTCCTGGAGATTCATCTGGAAACTGGCATCACCACTGATACAGATCACTTGCGCGGTGGGAAGGGCTTTCTGGACGCCCATCGCTGCGGGTACGCCAAAGCCCATCGTCCCCAAACCCGCGCTCGAAATCCAGTGGCGGGGGAGGTTATTGAGGAATTGTGCTGCCCACATCTGATGTTGACCGACATCGGTAGTGTAATAGGCATCGGGAGCTTGACGGCGACACTCGACGACGACTTCTTGGGGTGCGAGCAATCCATCGTAGCTGGGGGCAACGAGCGGATTGTCTGCCCGCCAACCTTCGATCGTGTCGAGCCACGGTCTAGTTTGGTCGAGATTGCCACCCAAGCTCAGTTCCCGCACGCGTTGGAGTAGTTGGATCAGAACTTGTTTGATATCCCCGACGATTGGGACATCAGGAGTGCGATTTTTGCCGATTTCGGCGGGGTCGATATCGATGTGGATGACTTTGGCGGTCGCGGCAAATTCTTCTAATTTACCGGCGACTCGATCGTCGAATCTCGCGCCGACAGCGATCAGCAGGTCGCAATCGGTGACTGCCCAGTTCGCATACGCCGTCCCGTGCATCCCCAGCATCCCTACCGAAAGGGGATGGATTTCATTAAAGGCACCTTTACCCATCAAGGTGGTAGTCACGGGGATTTGGAAGAGTTCGGCGAGTTGTTTGATTTCTTCATGCGCACTGGCCGAAATCGAGCCACCACCGACGTAAAGTAATGGTTGATGGCTTTTGGCGATCAGTTGGACGGCTTGGTCGATCTGGCGAAAATTACCGCGTACTGTGGGTTTATAACCAGGTAATTTGACGCTACCAGGGGCGACGGGGGTATAGTCGCACATTTTGGCTCCGATATCTTTGGGGATATCGATCAAGACGACACCCGGACGACCGGAAGCGGCAATGTAGAATGCTTCAGCCACGATCCGCGACATCTCTGCCGGATCGCGGACGACGTAGGAATGCTTGACGATCGGCAGCGTAATCCCATAGATATCGGTTTCCTGAAAGGCATCGGTACCGATCATCATACTGGGGACTTGTCCGGTGACAACGACCATCGGAATCGAGTCCATTTGGGCGGTGGCGATGCCCGTAACCAGGTTGGTGGCTCCAGGGCCAGAAGTCGCAAAACAGACCCCTACCTGCCCCGTCGCGCGGGCATAGCCGTCGGCAGCATGGGCGGCACCTTGTTCGTGACGGACGAGGATATGCTCGATTTTACCTGCGGCTTCAAAGCGGTAAATTTCATCGTAGATGGGCAGGATCGCCCCACCTGGATAGCCAAAAATATGTTGGACGCCATGACGGTGGAGGCTGTCGAGGAGGGCGTAAGCACCAGTCTGACGTTGAGCGATCGCATTGACGATCGATACTGGCTGGGTAGCGGTCACAATTGATGCTGGTTGGGTAGTTGCGACTTCAATGACACGTTGGGAGACCACAAATAAACCTCACGAGTTTAGGATTAAATATATGTTTTAGTTACTGGGGCGGCGATCGATCCTTCAGTGATGATGTCCGATCGATTTGGTATGCTAAGTTACCACAGAATATTAGTTAATTGTCGATCGTTTAGCGATGGTTGGGTGCCGATCGATACATTTATTTTAGACCCGAAAGATTTAGCCTTATCAGTCGGTGATTGCGGCGATCGATCGGTTTGCGACAGATATCCAAAGAAATGCCCAAAGATGGCGATTTGAGTAGAGGATTCACTCTATCCACCTGAGATCTAAAGGATGGGCACTGCCCACCCTCTTAAAGCCTCAAGCCTCAAGCCTCAAGCCTAAACTCAGCGGATAAATTCTGTCTCAGGATCTTCATTAGCCTGACGCTGGAGCTTGAGCCAATGTTCGCGGTAGAGCAACTCTAACTGATTACCCGCACCGCGAAACAATTTGATTTGATTGAAAATCAAACCTTGGAACAGGCGATAAAAACTGAGGCTGACGATCGCGACGAGCATTCCTGTCGCTGTGGCAATTAACGATTCGCTAATCCCCAAGACGAGGTTAGAACCAGCCGCCGTTCCTAAATCGCCCAATTTGATCCCACTGAGCGCGCGAATCAATCCGAGTACTGTACCCAACAATCCTAACAACGGGGCGATCGCAATAATCGATTCGAGCGTCTTGTCACCCTTGCGCATCGTCGCGATCTCATCTTCTGCGGAAGCTTCGAGTGCGAGTTTAAATGTCTCTGGATCGGGATTTGTCCGCTTGAGCGGCGCGTAGAGAAACCGCCCAATCGGTTTAAGGTTGCGCTCTTGTTTGGCAATCTGAGCGGCGATATCCCATTCGTCATTAGATCCAGCTTCTAGCACGCGCTCGACTAGTTCTTCCTCTCGCCTAGTCGTCTTAAACCAAAACCACAGCCGTTCCAAAATAGTCGCTAAGGATAAAATTGATAGACCGAATAATGGCCACATGACGGGGCCACCTTTCTCAAACAGTTCTCTAGCATCCATAAGCCAACAGTTGGGAGTTAATTATTACAAGTTTATTGAGGATGGGACACTTGGTATTCAATCGCTAGCACTCGGTGCAAATCGATCCAAATGTGTCTCAATCTACAGTAACATCCAGCTTGGCAAACATATCTCGATCGCCGCAGAAGATCTCCCGATCGCCGGATAGTTGCAAATGCTGGATGCTGCTGCGCTCCGACATTCTGGCTAGATCATGACCGTGTGAAATGTCTAAAGATCCTTGCCTGCGGACTTCGATTCAGATCGCCCCATCGCCCCATCGCAGAGTGTAAAGTTCCAGCAGTAGTATAAACTTTAAATAATTATTTTACGTGTCGTGTGCGAGATATCGAGATGAGCTACCATTTGGGCATGAATTTAGGGCACGAACGCTCAGTCGCAATTGTCAGAGATGGGGAAATTTTAGTCGCGATCGAGCAAGAGCGACTCGATCGCCAGAAATACAGTCCTGGATATATGTTGCATTCTCCTGGCGATGGGAATCAGATCCAGTTACCCCATGAAGCGATTAGATATGCACTCGATACGGTGGGGATTAGTTTCGCCGATCTCGAAACAATTACGGGCAATATGCCCGGTGTCGATTACGCGCCCGATATTTTACAGCGAGTATTAGCACCAGAATTAGCAAGTAAAGTACATCGCATTCCCAGTCATCACCTCGCTCATGCTTATTCGGCCTATTATCCATCAGGATTCGATCGCGCGATCGTGTTAGTCGCCGATGCTTCGGGGCAAACCATCGATCGGCAAACCGAGTCTTATACCCTATATAATGGTGGCGGCGAAAATCTGACGACCCTACATTGTGAGACTGTTGCCGCTCATTTAGCGGGACTGTCTACCCTGGGGTTTATGTATGAATATATCACTCGCAAAGCGGGATTTGTCAGTCAAATTAGCGAACGAGTTCGCCACCCTGAATCGGGTAAATTAATGGGTTTGGCTCCTTTTGGCAAGCATCAACCCAATTTTCATCGCTGGGTGCAGACGATGGCGGATGATTTTAGCTTAAAGATTGCTGCCTATGATATTTTCCTCGAAGTTGCGGCACTAGCCAAACTTTATGACAATGGCGAGGGCAAACCGTATTTACGCCCCTATCTGGTCGATCTGGCTTATAAGGTGCAACAGGAATTAGAGCAAGCCTTATGCCATATCGTCAATGTCGCTGTCGAGCGCACGGGTGTCCGTAAGTTGTGTATTGCTGGCGGAGTGGGTTTAAACTCAGTGGCAAATTATCAACTGCTCCACCAACTCCAGCTCGATGATATTTTTATTTTTCCAGCGGCGGGAGATAGTGGCATTGCTAGTGGTTGTGCCTTGTGGGCTTATCAGGCGATCGCGGGTGGTACCAAGCGAGTCACGTTAACTCAGGCCAGTTTGGGCAAACAATATAGTAACGACGATGTGCGGCAAGCGATCGCGCAGTTTGCGGGGGATATTATTGTCGAAGAATTAAATCCAGTCGCAATGCTCGATCGCACGGCCACATCCTTGGCGAAAGGGCATGTCGTAGCTCGGTTTGAAGGTGGTGCCGAGTATGGTCCACGGGCATTGGGGCAGCGATCGATTATCGCCGATCCGACCTTTGTGCGGATGAAGGATATCATCAATGCGCGGGTGAAATTTCGCGAGGCATTTCGCCCCTTTGCCCCAGTGATTCCACTCGAAGCGGTAGCAGATGTTTTCGAGCAACAGGTCGCCGCACCGTTTATGCTAGTGGTGCCCAAAATCAAAGCGGAGTTTCATGATCTGATTCCAGCAGTGACGCATGTTGATGGGACGGGCAGAGTGCAGACAGTCACGGCAGCGGCTAATCCTTTTTTCTATCAGCTCTGCCATCGGTTAGTTGCCACCCGTCAAGGTGTACCCGTATTATTAAACACTAGTTTTAATGTCGCCGGACAACCGATTGTCGAAACTCCTGCTGAAGCGATCGCGACTTTCTTGGATACGGATATCGACTACCTGGCGATCGAAAATTTCTGGATTGGCAAGCAACATGTCCCTGTCCTCAACTATACCGAACACTTATCAAAAGTCGGCGATAGTACTCTCCCTCAAGGCTTAGCGGCAGAAGTGCCCGCAGTGACCGATCTCATGGCACAACTCGATCGAGCCTTATTTAATGGCGAAACCACTAATTGTCCGTGGTCGGTGGCCGAATTGCAACAGTTGTCAGCGACTGGTGCGATCTACAAAGAAACTAGCCACCTGTTTCCCGATCCGCCGGGAATCGATCGATTTCAGACCCAACTTGCGCCGGATGTCTTGCTATTACCCGATCCCTTGGGTAAATCGACAATCGTCGATGTCTGGGGCAAAATTAAGCCCACAACCTATACTTGGCCAGAAGTACAACTAATTTTGACCGTCAAGGGCGGTACGACTGGCGAGCTAGAGCGACTGCGCCACACCCGTCAACTCACCCCCCGCGAACTCCAGGCGCGAGTTACTTGGGCGCGACAACAACTCGATCGCTATCACATAACACCCCTGCCGCCGCAGCTTGAGTCGATGACATCGGATTCAATCCTCACTCAGACAGCCGATCGTACCTTCGCACCATTTGCCGATCCTGATTTTTCGGCACGACAAATATTATCGCAACTTGCCGATTGTCTCCACCGTGCCGAATATACCGATGCCAAGATCGCTGCTGGATTAGGCGTTACCTCCCAACAACACATCGAACCAACTCGCCTCCATTACTACGATCGCTATCTGTTACCGGATCTACCATTAGGTAATCTGATTCGCCTGTTTCACCTCCAAGTAGCCTTGCCGATCTCTAGTTTGCACGAACTATTTGGCGATGAGCTAGTTGTTGCCCTGATTCAGTTAGGTTTGTTGATGCCACGCGGCGAAGATTGGGCGGCGCGGGTGAATTTATTTGAGGCAGCAGGATTATACATTGCGACCGATCGCCGTTACATGCTGTTGCCCGAAGATCGGATCGATGAAGATCCGGTGATGTATTTGGGGATGGATAGTATGGGGCTGGTATATACAGCTCCCCGCGATCTGGTCGATCGCGCGCTCGATCTATGTACGGGTAGCGGCATTCAAGCTTTAACCGCCAGTCGTTATGCCTGCGAAGTCATCGGTGTCGATATCAATCCGCGCGCGCTCCGGTTTGCCAGATTTAACGCCCAACTCAATGGGATTGAAAATGTGAGCTTCCGGCTGGGCAATCTTTATGCCGCAGTTATCGGCCAATTTGATACCATCCTCGCCAATCCCCCCTTCGTACCTAGCCCCAGCCAAGATTACCGTTTCCGTGATGGCGGTGCTAATGGTGAGGAAATTCTCGCCGAAATTGTCCGTGGTAGTGCTGCTCGATTGACTCCTAACGGCCGATTATTTATCGTTACCGATTTAGTAGACTTACCCACCTATCAGACTAAACTCGCCCAGTGGTGGCAAGGTGGTGCGGCGGATACCTTAATCCTGCATACAGCCAATCGCGATGAGATTTTATTCTCTGTCCCCCATGCCCACGCACCCTTCGGGCAAAGTATCACTGACTATAATACCGAACTCGATCGCTGGGTGAGCAATTTCCGCGCCGCTGGCTTAACCGCTGTCAACTTTGGTTATATTCTGATCGAACGGATTACCAGCCGCGATCGTGCCGGCACCTATTACACCCGCACAATTCACAATCCCCACCAACCGATCGATCTTCAGGTGCAGCAATACTTTGAGCAACGAGATCGCCTGAGTGCGCCACAAGTAGGTAAATATTATCTCACTTTCAACCCCGCGCTCCGTTGTCGGTACGAACTCGATCCGCAGACGGGAACGCAACAGATCGAGTTATTTGCCCCAGACAATCTCTACTTCACCACCTATCCCATCGGCACACAACTCGATCGACTATTGCAAGAGATTTTGACAACTCAGCCCCAATGTGGTGGATATGTCAATCCTGGCAATCGTCAAATTATCTACGATCTCCTGTGCAAGGGCATTCTCCTGCTCGAATCAACTCGCACCATCGTGCCACTCAACGATCGATTTAGGCTCTCAATTACCCCCCCTAATATCGATCGTCCTCGTGCCCCCAACGATTTGACAACCAGCACGGCAGCAACGGCGGAACTCACCATCGCTGAGCTACAGACTAAAACCACACCTACCTGTTTGTCTTCCTATCTCTGGTGATTTGGACATCATCAGATCCCCGACTTCTTGGCATCGACATTAGCTACTAGCAGAGGGCGTGAGCTAGAAAATGGAGTAGAGTCATCCAATTGAGGTAGTCTCTACTCCATTAATTTATCGATTTTTGATCGCGATCTCTAAAATTAGTTTTCTTTCCAGACATTTTGCCAAAATTGAGTATTCGCCTCAGCTTTTTTAGGCTGAGTAATTGAGAAATCGATCTTGCGATTGATATCACGAATACTCCAACCAGTCAGATTGGCCAAAGTCCCCGCTTCTTGCTCCAATCTGGTGCGCAGCGTGCGTTGATATTTTTTGCCAGCTTCACAACTGAGATTTCCTTTGAACGGATGATTCATCACATACCGACCTTGGAAGTTTTCTTGATTGCCAGTTTCTTGGAACATCAAATCTTCAGGGAATTTATCGCGAGTATACCGAACGTGCAGCCGCGTAATAAACGTATTACCAGAGGAGATAGATCGACGTCTTGAAGGGAATGAAGGTTTAGATATATCACCACTATTCTGCCAAAAAACACCAACTTCTTTTAATTCAGTAGCAGTTGGTGGATCGCTTGAACAAGGATCGCAATTAGAAACATTCCAAGCATATTCTAAGAAAGCAACTTTTTTCTGTTCGCGCTCGTACACTTTCTGGAATGTCGATTTATAGAATTCTCCAAATTCTGATTTGACATATTCAGGAATTGCCTTATCTGTTGGAATTTTCACCGTCCGATAATTTGTCAATTCTGCTCTGCCTTTAGGCGAAAGAATATAGACTACCAAATCCTGATCGCCACGCGCATTAATCATCCCCAACCGGATTGGTAACATGAACTTAGGTGATTCATAAGCAATTTGCAGCGGACGCAATAATTTATATCCAGATTTATCGAATTCTTTGAGATCGATTTTAGCAACGAAGAATTTCAGATTTTGCTTGATATATGGACTTAATAATGCGCTCGCACCTTTGGGGATGTTATAACCACTGCGACGCAACCACGTTTCTAATCCTTTGGATTCTTTAGCACTCAGGATAACTATTTCGTATTCATTGACCTTGAATGTATCTTCAACCGTTACGCCATCTCTTCCTGCTGGTGCCCGATTTCTGCTTGCCATTGGTGCGGCTGGAGCTACTTTACTGGCATCCCCTACAGATTCATTAAATTGTGTAGCACAAGGATTGGGGTCAAAATATTCAACTAGTCGCGGTTGACTAAAGGCATCTAATTTTTCGATCGCGATGCGTTTGCCGACATGGACTTGTTCTCTTTTGATGGCGACAGGAACGGGCACCACCATTGCAAAATCTTTGACAGCACCTTGAAAATCATTGGCCATTGTCAGGATGGTTTGATCGCCATTACGGGCGATAACTACTTGCGAGGCTTTATTAAATAGTTTGGCATCAGCTCCACCGACATAGAAACCACAAAAGGCGATCGCTTGAGTCGCACAACTCAAGACGAGAATACAAGCCAGAAAGATACTAATAATAATTCGAGAGATGTTCATTAGTGGATAGTGGATAGTGAATAGTGGATAGTGAATAGTGGATAGTGAATAGTTGCCAAATATTATATGGATCTGTAGGGGCGGGTTTATGCCAGGATTTGCGATCCTGCTAAAAATCTATAACAAACCCGCCCTCCACTCTAGCGATCGATGAATATTCTAAATTTCAGATATTTTCCAATCCATCAGACCTCCAATTAAAATGAGCTGCTAACCAAACCCTATCTAGTAAAATAGTTAGCGGTGAGATA
>NZ_JANNDR010000324.1:0-8923 GCF_031378165.1 Chamaesiphon sp. OTE_75_metabat_556 | reverse complement strand
GCCACCGATAGTACCTATCTTGTCACTGCCCACACCCAAACCGATCGAGCGGAAACTTTGCTCTACAACTTAGTGCGCGGGGCTGGTGCCGACGGGCTATGTGCGATGACTTGGCAGCGGCAATTGACACCAGGGATTAGTTTGGTACGACCACTGCTAGCAGTCAATCGCGCCCAAACTGGCGCATTTTGCCAGGAATATCAATTGCCAGTCTGGGAGGATGTCTACAATCAGGATCTCAAGTATCCCCGCAATCGGCTGCGGCTGGAAATCATGCCCCAACTTGCCGCCGAGTTCAATCCCCAAGTCGAGAGTCATTTGGCACGCACTGCCGAACTGTTACGCGCGGATGTGGAGTATCTAGAGTCATTAGCTAGCGACTGGTATCGCCAAGCAGTAGACGATCGCGGTGTCAAACTCGATCGACTCATCCTCCAATCGCTGCCCCTATCCCTGCAACGCCGCGTCATCCGTCAATTTCTGACTCAGGCTTTGGGCAAGATGCCGACATTCACCCAGATCGAAGAGACGCTGGTGTTGATCGACGCGCCCAATCGGACTCGCACCTCGACGTTCAGTCAGGGCTTGGCAGCCGAAGTCAACAGGGGGTGGATCGTCGTGCGGCTCTAAAGCGATCGGCTTGATCGAAAGGCAGAATTTCAGCAATTTTACTGAGAGATATTGTATCAAGACATACGTTGTCGTTAATCTATGTAATTAGAAAGTGTACATCGATACTTAAGAAGAAAAGCTATACAGGGAAACATCTTTGAGTTGGCATCGTCATGCCAATTACAAATAAATTGAAATCAGTCGCCGCTGAGGCTCAAGAGATTTGTTAAGATCTCATCAAGCTCCTCACTAATTGGTTCGCGATCCTATTGCCCTTTCAATGGGGCTAGTCGTCGAGATCGCACCTAGCTGACGGCCATAAAATTTGAATTAATCCCGATTTATCGCTACTGAATTTCGATCGCCACAATCATTCATTTAAGTTAATCATGAAGATTCAAAATAGACCGTCTGTGCGTAAATGGTGGTCGATGGAGCTACCGCTGCTAACTTTGGCTAGTTTGTTAGCCGTGGTTGCACTCTCGCCACGAGTAGTCGCCGAGCAACCAGCTTATTTAGCCGCTTCCCGGCAGGTCGCCCGCAACCCGATCTCTACTACTACCAATGCCAAAGCACCCCTGTCTGCCCGCAGTTATTACAATCGCGGGATGCGTCGCTACAAGGATCGAAATCTTGTCGGGGCGATCGCCGATCTAGATCGGGCAATTCAGTTACAGCCTAATTTTGTTGATGCTTATAATAATCGGGGCATTATTAAAGGCTTGAATGGCGATAACGCAGGTGCAATTGCTGACTATACACAGGCGATCGATCTCAATCCCAGATTTTTTGAATCCTATGCCAATCGCGGCTTTGCACGGTTGAGTACTGGCGATAAAGCTGGTGCCTTGGCAGATATCGAAGCAGCGAGTGCGATCAAGCCCAAAGATCCGCAGTTATTAATCGGTAAAGGCATTATCCAAGCCCAAGCTGGCAACAAAAAAGGGGCAATCGCCAATTACGATCGCGCGATTCAACTCAGCCCAAATAGTGTCGATGCTTACTACAATCGGGGATTAGCCAAGCTCGATCTCCAAGATCGCCAAGGCGCGATCGCTGACTATACACAGGCAATTAAACTCAAGCCAACCTATGCGAATGCCTACTACGGCAGAGGTCGTGCCAAAACCGAGCTTGGTGATTATCAAGGAGCGATTGCTGACTACGATCGATCGATTCAGCTCCAACCCGATCGACCCAATGCTTATCTCAATCGCGCGATTGCCAAAAATGCCATTGGCGACAGTGAAGGTGCCCAAAGCGATTACGATCGGATTGTCAGTCTCAAGCCCAAAGATGCGATTTCCTATTTCAATCGCGCGCTCGCCTTTGCCGAAAGTGGCGATCGAGCGCAAGCGATCGCTAATTACACCACCGCAATTAAACTCAATCCACAACTAGTTGAAGCCTATAACAATCGCGGCATCGTCTATTTTAATCTGGGCAATCGGCCGGCGGCGATCGCTGACTACAGCGCGGCCATCCGCCTCAAGCCTAGTTATGGTACGCCTTACCTCAATCGCGGCATCGCATTGTATGCAACTGGTGACTACCGCAAGGCTTTAGCCGATTACGATCGGGGCATCGCCCGCGATCCAAATAATGCCGAGTTTTACTTCAATCGTGGCGTCACTCACGCGCAACTGAATATGAATAAGCAAGCAATTGCTGACTACAATGCGGCCATTCGCTTGAAACCCAATTATGCATTGGCTTATAGCAATCGGGGCTTGCTGCACGCCGCATTAAAAGCAAATCCTGCGGCTACAGAAGATCTCAAGATGGCCGCAAAACTATTCCAAGCTCAAAATAATACCGTAGCTTATGAATCAGTGTTGCGGAAGTTGGCGACAATTAAATAAGTCAAATAAGTTGTGGAATTTATTTCTCTCACTCCGGTCGAGTAGTGACTCATCAATCAGTAACTACTCGATCCCAATCGCCGCAGGGTGGTTAATCCGATCGTGTTGCAGACATCATAACAAGTGGTTGTTACATTCAGATGCGATCGAGATCGCATTTTGCTGCGATGTATTCTTGCCAGACTAGAATGCGCTGGAACTAGAGTCGATCGAGTGGGTTAACTGTTGAGCGATCCCAGCACAGCCTGACGCATCACCGCGATCGGTGGAGCTTGGTGCAACCACAATTCAAAGGCGATCGCGCCTTGGTGGATTAACATTTCTAAGCCATCGATCGCGATCGCGCCATTAGCTGTTGCCAATTGTAAAAATTTAGTCGGTCGCGGCGTATAAATCAGATCGTAAACGATCGCCTGTGCGTCAAGTTTAGCCATCATCGCTTCATCGACAGGGCTGTCCTCAACATGTGGGTGCATCCCGATTGGCGTGCTATTGATTAATAACAAATTATCGCGATCGATAAAGGTGGCTAATTCGCCCCACAAGTGCGTCTGAATCTGCACGGATGAGGTTTCGCCATCATTCTTCTGAAGTTGAATATCCTGCCAACTAGCCCCAAATGCCGCTATGTTGGTGGCATTTTGTCCGAAGACATGAATCTCCTGGCAGCCTAACTGATGGCAACCCGCTACCACCGCCCGCGCCGCACCACCATTGCCCAAGACGATCGCAGTCGTCTCGCGCCAATCCCGCTGCATGGCCGCTAGCGGGGCAACAAATCCAGCAATGTCTGTATTGGTACCATGCCAGCCAGAGGGAGTGTTCCAGATGGTATTTACCGCCCCTACCGCCTGTGCCAGCGGTGTAATCTGCTTCAATAAAGGCATAATTGCTTGCTTGTGGGGGATCGTGACGCTACAGCCAACTACCCCGATGGCGGCGAAGCCAGCGAGTGCAGTGGCTAGATCCGCTGGCGCGACGGCAAAGGCTACATAGCGATAATCCAGACCTAATTTCTCGATCGCCGCATTGTGCATGGCGGGCGAGCATGTATGGGCGATCGGCTGACCGATGACACCTAAGAGTTTGGTGGTACCTGTGATTGGGGGCATGGGAGTTAGGTGTTGGGTGTTGGGTGTTGGGTGTTGTGGTCTAGATTGGTTGGCGTCTATTTGCAAAATGTTGAGATCTTATCGTGGTGCGAGGCGATCGACGTAAAATAGTAGGTAAGGATTGGTAAATATTCTCAGGATTACTAATAACCATGATGCAAGTAGATATTGGAATTGACGCGGATATTCGGAAGGAAATCGCTGATGGTTTATCGCGGTTGTTGGCAGATACATATACCTTGTATCTCAAAACTCACTACTTTCATTGGAATGTGACTGGGCCGATGTTTCAAACGCTCCATCTGATGTTTGAGACTCAGTATACCGAATTAGCTCTGGCAGTAGATCTGATTGCCGAACGGATTCGGGCATTGGGATTTCCCGCACCTGGTAGTTACACTGAGTACGCAAAATTAAGTTCGATTCCCGAAACCACCAGCGTGCCCAAAGCCACTGAGATGATTAAACTCCTGGTCGAAGGCCAAGAAGCAGTCTGCCGCACGGCTCGATCGATCTATGCGATTGCGGACAAAGCTAGCGACGAACCAACTGCCGATTTACTCACCCAAAGGTTGCAATTACACGAAAAAACCGCTTGGATGTTGAGAAGTTTATTAGACCAATAATCGATATCGAAAACAGATTCCCGACTTCTTCAAGAAGTCGGGAATCCAAGAATCATTTACCTGGGTAATCATCGCTCATGACTGAGGATTACACATTAAAATTGCAAGTATTAATGTACAAAGTCGGCATTAATAGCTTCAGGAAATTGTCTGAATTGACGGGTACATCCGATCGCACGATTCGGAAACTGAGATCGGGCGAACTCCACACGCTCCGCTGGCAAACATTAGTCAAAATTAGTAGTACTCTCCAAATAACTGTTAACGAATTACTCGATACATTTGGCGCACAATCTAGTTCCAACGATCGACAACAACTAGAGCTACTCCAACAGGAATATCAACATCTGCAACAGCAACTTCAACAGCAGCGAGAAACATTGCAAACTGAGTTTCAATATCAAAGTTTGCAGACATTAGAATCATTGCTAACTTATTTGCCCGCTGCTAAATATGCTGCAACTAATAATCCCAATTTTCCAGCCAGTAAAATCTTCCCCTTGCTACAATCGATCGATCGATTGCTCGCACAATGGCATGTGACCGTCCTTGGTGAAATTGGTACCCAAATTGCTTACGATCCTCATTGCCATCAATTAATTGAAGGAACTGCCAATGCGGGCGAACTAGTCGCAGTGAGATATTGCGGCTATCGACAAGGTGACAAACTGATCTTTCGATCGAAAGTAAGTAATTAACTTGCTTGAGGCAAAAGACCCCCGAACTTCTCGCAGAAGTCGGGGGTCTAGTCTAGTTTAGTTTATTTACATGAAAAATATTTAATCAACTCAAATCTAACTAGGTGTATTTTGTAAATCTGGTCTTTCTTCAGGTAAAATTGCGCCCTCGATCGGACAAACTTGAATGCAGATTCCACAATCGATACAAGTAGAAAAATCAATCCAATACCAATCGGTACCCAGAGTATTTTTCCCTGGCCCCTCGTGGATACAGGCAACCGGACAAGCCGCCACACAGTCAGCTATACCTTCACAAACATTGGTAACGATCGAGTGGGACACAATTTCTTCTCTACTAATAATTAATAATAGTTAATCGTAACGCAAATCGATTCCCAGATCCCTATGCCATGATTTTGGGCACTTTGAAAAAATCTGTTTCGCGATCGGGTGCTGCGGCATAAATACCAGCAAGATTTTGATATGAGGACTGTTCGTCATGGCGAGTGATATTACTCATGTCAATCGCCCTGGTTGTCGGTTCGACATTGTCGGTATCGAGTTCGCTCAGTTGCTCGAAGTAGTCGAGAATACTGCTCATCTGTCCGGCATACTGTTCTTCTTCTGCTGGAGTGAGTTCCAATCGGGCGAGGAGGGCTACTTTGTGAACTTGTTCGCGATCGAGCATAAGGAGGTTAATAATTGATAGTTGATAGTTGATAATTGATAGTTGAATGCAGATCTTTGCCTGAAGCCTAAGACCTAAAGCCTAAAACCTAAAACCTAAAGCCTTAAAAATAAATATCAATCTGAGAGCGTCCGGTGGTTTTGAGCCAGTTCTGGGCTTCGATGTAGTTGTTGGGAGCGATCTTGATGGCTTGAATCCAGTACTCAGCGGCTTTGCCGAGGAGGGCTTCGCTGGCGGTCATATCGCCTGTTTCGGCGGCTCTTTCACCTTGATAGTGATAAATGACCGCAATATTATTTAAGGCTTGGCACAGGCGCGAATTGAGTTCGACGGCTTGGAAATATTGGTTGAGGGCGCGTTCGTGTTCGCCATTACTCGCGTAGATCAGGCCCATATTGTACAAGATATAGCTGCGATCGTAGTCGTTTTCTTCGAGACGCAGGGCTTCTTCATAGTTGTCTAGAGCTTCGGCGTATTCACCATCGGCTTGAGCGGACATCCCGTCGCGATAATACACAAAAGCTTCTTTCGCACGCTTGTTGGTGGGCATGATCTTCAGGAGAATATCTGCCATGACTGTGAAGCTTTTGTCGATGAAGTTATCGTTCTTCTGGGTTCTTGGCATAGCTAAATTAGAAGTTCGGGAGGGAATCCCGATTGTTAGTTTAAGGTATTTTTACTTATAGCTATCTATTTTACTGGTTTGGGAAATGAAACCAAGGACTAGTAACATTTCTTGTGGGGATGCGCCCGCAGGCGATCGATCTCAACCAGACTAAAAAGCCCACACTAACTACTCGCAGTATAGTGTGGGCTTTTTTAACAGTCAACGCGTAGCTCGATTACTTAAGCGATCGCTGCCATTTTGACATCATTGGTAGCGAGGAGATCCTGAAGTTCTTCCGAATCAACAGTTTCCTTGTCTACCAACATGTTGGCTAGTTTGTCTAAGACATGCTTGTTACCAAGTAAAACCTCTTTGGCACGACGATAAGCTTCGGCAACTAATTGGCTGACTTCATCATCGATAACAGCCGCAGTCTCTTCAGAGAAATCCCGTTCGGAGGCGATATCGCGACCGAGGAACATGTTGCCTTGCTGACGACCGAGGGCGACGGGGCCGAGTTTCTCGCTCATCCCGTACCGCATCACCATTTGACGAGCAACGCGAGCGACTTGTTGCAGATCGTTGGAAGCACCAGTAGTAACTTCTTCTTCACCAAAGATGATTTCTTCAGCAATCCGACCGCCTAGGGCAACCGCCATTTGGTTTTGGAGGTAGGAACGGCTGTATAAACCTGATTCCATCCGATCTTCACTCGGTGTAAACCAAGTTAGACCGCCAGCATTACCGCGAGGAATGATACTCACCTTCTGGACTGGGTCGTAGTCGGGCATTAATGCACCAACGAGAGCATGTCCGGCTTCATGGTAGGCGACGAGTGTTTTACGCTTCTCGCTCATCACGCGGTCTTTTTTCTCTGGCCCTGCTAGTACACGATCGATCGCATCGTTAACTTCATCCATCGAGATTTCGGTCAAGCTGCGACGAGCAGCGAGAATTGCGGCTTCGTTGAGGAGGTTGGCTAAGTCAGCACCAGTAAAGCCAGGAGTCCGACGAGAGATCCGTTCGAGATCGACGTCTTTGGCTAGTGTTTTACCACGAGCATGGACATTCATGATTTCCAGACGACCAGCATAGTCAGGACGATCGACCACAACTTGACGATCGAAACGACCTGGGCGTAATAGTGCTGAATCTAGTACATCAGGACGGTTGGTAGCGGCGATAATAATAATCCCCGTGTTACCTTCAAATCCGTCCATCTCGGTCAGTAATTGGTTGAGGGTCTGTTCCCGCTCATCATTACCGCCACCTAAGCCTGCACCCCGCTGACGACCGACTGCGTCGATTTCATCGATGAAGACGATACAAGGAGCTTGCGCTTTGGCTTGCTCAAATAAGTCGCGAACGCGGGAAGCACCCACACCGACGAACATTTCCACGAATTCCGAACCGGAAATACTGAAGAATGGTACGCCAGCTTCACCAGCAACTGCACGAGCCAAGAGGGTTTTACCAGTACCAGGAGGGCCGACTAACAAGACACCTTTAGGAATCTTGGCACCGAGAGCGGTAAAGCGATCGGCATTTTTGAGGAAGTCTACAACTTCATTGAGTTCCAATTTCGCTTGGTCGATCCCAGCTACATCACCGAAAGTAACTTGGGTTTGGGGTTCCATTTGGACGCGAGCTTTGGACTTACCAAAGTTCATCGCTTGGTTGCCGGGGCCACTTTGGGCGCGACGGAGCAGGAAGAATAGACCAACCAGTAACAATACTGGGAAGAATAAGCTACTCAAGACGCGGAACCAGACGCTCTCATCATTCTGGGGCAGGACGTAAATGTTGCCCTTGACGTTATCCGTGAGAATGTTGACGAGTTGGTTGTCATTGGGAGGTAAGTTGACCAGTGCTTTCGTACCGTCTTTAGCTTGTACTAAAGCACGACTACGATCTGCACTCAAACCAACGTTCTCGATTTCGCCCTGTTTTACCTCTTGGATAAACTGGCTATATTTCAAAGTTTTTTGGGCTGGGGCTGGCTTCTCCAAGAATGTCGTTGCCAGAGCGATCGCCACAACTGCCAGAAGGACGTATAATCCGGCATTTCTCCACCGCTTATTATTCACTCGAAGGTTCTCCTATATATTTATTTCTTGACTGGTAACTATTGACAGTACTTGGTTTTACCCATTTGCTTCCCGTCGTTGCCGCCAGTTGAGCGCGTTGGCGTAGTCTACCGTAGGTAATCGCCAAATTTACTGTATGTTTTCTTTCTATTAACTTATGTTAACCTTTCTCTCATTTTATTGATAGGGTATTTTGTAGAAAGTTGGGAGTGGAAGATGACGGTAACAAATTGGAGTAGAGCGCAAGCGTCCAGATTTTAAGCTCCGAACTCCCATACTCCCAACTCAGTTAAACCATCGCCAACCACTGCATCGCTGGGTGTTGGACTGGATATCTTAGTTTACCCACAGGAGCGATAACAGTATGAATCGGAACGAGGTGGATTACCGAATTACTGTAACCGATCGCCTCTAGCTCTCCTACTAATTCTACATCCCACTCAATTTCTACAACCGATCGATTTTCCCGTTGGAGTCGTGTCATAATTTGTGATCGAGCGATGCCTGGTAAAATTCCGGCACTCAGGGGCGGTGTATACCAGCAGCCATCGCGATAGCCCCAGAGATTGCCAGTAGTGGTTTCGAGCCAGTCACCGCGATCGTTTGTCAGGATTGCTTCTTGGATATTGTGATTTCGTGCCTGTTGGAG
>NZ_JANNDR010000297.1:0-6362 GCF_031378165.1 Chamaesiphon sp. OTE_75_metabat_556 | reverse complement strand
AACGATCGATTTGGTAAGGCATTCGCCAACACCAGGCGATCAAAACAAACCAAGTAGCGGAGGCAAGGTAAAGAAATCAGAACAGGTAGTTTAGATCGATCGCCAGATAGTAGAAAGTGAGAATGAGAACATCAGTAATCGGTGAAGCTGGCCCGCCCCTTAGACTAGTTACAAGTCTGCTGCGTAGAGTGAGCTTCCCAAAACTAGGGTTTGCCAAAAGTGAACTGCTGCGGACTAAAACTGATTCGGTCGATGCCGCCTTAATTGCGCGTTTTTGCGCGGCAATTAAGCCAGCTCTGTGGAAACCAACAGCCCCCGAAGTCAAGGAATTACAAGCCCTTGTCCGGCGATTGGATTCTTTACAGGAAATGGTTACAGCCGAACAGAACCGTCTGGAAACAGCTACTCCACAAGTAGCTGAACTTACCAAATCCCATTTGGAATACCTCAAACAACAACAAACGCTGATTAAGCAATTAATTAGCGACCATTTCGACCAATATCCTCACTTAAAACAACAACGCGATCTGTTGATATCAATTCCGGGAATTGGCTCACAGACTGCTGCTGTCTTTTTAGCTGCAATTGGTCGGATTGAGGATTACCAAAGTGCTCGTCAACTAGCTGCTCATGCTGGTTTAACTCCCTGTGAACGCTCTAGTGGCACCAGCGTTCATGGCAAAACTCGCTTGTCTTGTACTGGCAATTCTCGACTCCGAAAGGCTCTATTTATGCCTGCTGTTGTCTCGATGCGTCATAATCCCCTGCTCAAAGCTTTTACCGAGCGATTGTTAGATCGTGGCAAGGCTAAAATGCAGGCGATTGGTGCCATCATGCGTAAATTAGTCCATTTGGCTTTTGGTATCTTAAAGTCTCAACAGCCGTTTGACCCTAATTATTTGCTCACCACCCCTTGACTTTCAAGACAGTATCTACGGTCGATGGTGTTTATAGATTCAAATTTGCTTTTGCTACCCAGCTAGGAAATTCTGTTACATAAATCGCTGTTTTATAGCTTTCAATAGTAGCTAAGATCTGATGTCCAGCACTAGTCGAATTATCGTAGAGAATTAATTCATCAACAATCTTGGCAGCTTTACCTAGATTAGCCAAACTGCGTTCATAACGTCACAAAATATCTGCTTTAGGCACATCATGACCACCCATTTTGACTCGACTATAAACCCTTTGCACGTTAGTAACCGGATCGTCAATGCCGACATAAGTTAGACTGACAGACCAACCCAAGGCTTTAACTTCACGCATCAGATTGAGATAAGTGTTACCAGCAAGAGTCGTTTCAACAACAAAACTACAATCTGACTGAATATAAGACCGAGCCAATTCGATCGCCTTGCGTCCCGCAGCTAAAGCAGCAGATTCAGAATTTTCGGGAGCAATATCACGGGCAATGGCATCCGGATCGATTAACGGGATATTAATACTAGAAAGTTTGGTTAGGGTGGATTTTCCGGCTCCATTTGCCCCTGCAACTACCGTTAGTTCTGGCATAGTTTAGATAAGTGCGCCCAGAATTTCTTCAGTGCCATCTTCCCGCAACCGATACTCAAATTTGCGACCATCTGCTTCTTCTCGTACCAGTTTTTTACCAACCATATAATAAATTGGTTCGCCCATCGCTTTGAGTCGGGCAATGTCTTCAGAAACTTGTTGCTGTGCCGCTGATTGCATTTTCTTCGCTCTGACAGCAATATCTTCACCAGGGACGATATTGAAACCAGTATCAGTTTGAGGTTGTGTATAAGTCATAATGCCTTCTCCTTTAACTTATTTTAGATCTAATCTAACTAACACCAATTGCTGTAGGAATCCGATTCGCCAGAGGCGACGCTTCGCGAACGTATATGGCTTGATGCTCTGCTTGAGCAAGTCTAAGATCGTATCCTGCTTGTAAATTCAACCAAAATTGGGCACTGTTACTGAAATAACGAGATAACCGAATCGCTGTATCTGCGCTAATGCCGCGCTTACCATTGATAATCTCACTGATGCGGGTTTGAGCTACCCCGATATCCACACTGAGGCGATAGGGAGTAATATTCAGCGGTTCGAGGAAATCTAGCTTGAGGATTTCGCCAGGATGAATAATGGGTAAACGTTCGGTAGTCATGGTTTGTGCCTGTTAGTGGTAATCAACTATCTCAACATCGATCGCGTTATTTTCAATTGTAAATCTGTCAGGAGAGGACAGCGATCGAAATGCCCCTTCATCAAGTGCAGTTTGATCGACTACATATTCCACCTTAACCTGCTTGCCAATCCGCTCCAACCATTTTCGCTGCGGCGGTGTCCAAGCGCGGCTGGCTAAAATCTGCTTGAGCGATCGATCCACCCGATCGCTATAAGGGATTAGAGCATCCCCCAGAGCTGCTTTACGGATAAACCCAATAATCGAAGCGGCGATATCCTCATTCGTCGCATTCCGCCAAGCTGTTTGTAAATTTACCTGACTATAACCCGCCAGATCCAATGCCAACCGCAGTTCTTTAAGCTGTTGGCGCGTCAATTCGCGGGGGCGTTGGGTGACTACTAATAGAGCGGGAATCAGATTGAGATTATCCCGTAAGAATGCCTCAAAACCATTGAGATAATCTTCAGGACGATTAGCATTCCCATAACCATGCTCAATTCCCCGCAGCTCGTCGGGATGGTGGGATATCAACAGCGGCACTCTCCCCCCATCCTGTCGATCGAGCAATTGGGCGATCTCCCGCCTTTGAGTCAGCCATGTAGCGGCTTCAGTGGGACTAAGGTTGCGGAGATGCTGGGTTAGGTTCTGAACATCCATACCCGCTAATTGTTCGATCGATCCTGTTTGTTCCTGGCTTAAATGTCGTCGCTTGCGGTGCAGCTTGGCAATTAATTGACCGATAATCAGATCGATCGCTTTATCGTCTGTCACCGTATCGAGTTCTATCACCATCTGCTCGAAACTAATCTGGGGATTGACTACCACTGGTTTCATCGTCGAAACTGGCGCGATATTTTCGTACAAATTCACCGCATCAAAGATCCGAAAAATTTCCTTACCAATATCGGGACACAACCGCGTCGCTCTTCCCACCATTTGCTCGTACAGAATCCGCGAATTCACCCGCCGAATAAACACCAGATTGCAAATCTTGTGAATTTCATCGGGAGCATTAATCAAATCGAGTTGTCCCGTAATGCCATCGAACACCTCCACCTCATCGCCCTGCGCCCAAGTAATCCCCGCTGCCGACAGCTCGGTGATAATCCGCATTGGTGGCTCATGGTCGATGAGATAGCCATCAATCACCGCTTCCCGATAGCTGTAGACATAGACAGGATTGCCAAAAATCTGACTCGTATGCAGCGCAGGTGTCGCCGTCAGCCCAATTTTGACCGCATCAAAGAAATCTAGTACCCGCCTGTACTTAGAAATATAGTCATTTAAATCTCGAAAAGTTAACTCAGTGTCACTCATCTCGCGATCGAGTAAATACCCCCGATGGCATTCGTCCACAATGATGCAGTCATACTGTCCAGCGGTGAGTGTCGGCATATCATCTGCGGGGTATAGGAGCCGTTTTAACATCCCTTGAATCGTCGCGATATGGACTTTGGTATCTCTGTCCGGTTCGGTGTCTTTTAGCTCCTTCACATCAAAGATATCGGCAAAGGTTTGAAGATTTTCCATCCGCGTCTCCTTAAATGCACCCTCTGTCTGTTCGCCCAATGCAGATCGATCGACGATAAATAAAATCCGCCGAAACCGTTTAGTTTTCAGCAGTCGATAAACGAGGGTAATACTGGTTTTGGTTTTGCCTGTCCCCGTTGCCATTGCTAGCAAATAAGTCTAAATATCTACCATTTTGCTGGGCATTAGCGATCGATTGTTGGATGACAGGTGCTTTCTGCGCGACTGTCTGGGCTTGAATACCGATTAATTTAGCCTTAATTTCGGCTGCTTCTGCCTCGGCTACTCGTAATAACTCCTCTGCCAGTTGTCTGAGACAAGTATTCGGATCTTCGGCAAAGTGACGCTCTGCCTGAGCACCCAACCGGACGAGTTGTAGGTCATGAGCTTTGAGAAAAGCGAAGTTGGGTGAAACCTGCACGATCAATCGGGGGTATTTTGTCAGTTGCTATTTTATTCCACTTGGAGTGGAATATTTTTACATTTAAAGAAGTTGGAATTTATGCACCGATCTAAACTTTATCGATCGTCCAAATTTTTTGGTATTTGAGTAAGGTTGTGAGTAGATACCGCAAAGGACGCGAAGGAAGAGAGTCTCGTTTATCCACCTGAGAGCGATTAATGACTCACCCAATCTTTAAATAGTTGCCGTTGTCGATCGACATTATTTTCCAATGCTTGTAACTGATATTGCTGAGGTTGTGGCGCAGCCAGAATTACTGGCACTTTCATCAATCGATCAGCATGAAAGATCGTCAGCTCGATCTGTTGTCCGGCTTGATAAAAGCTTAGTCGATCGGTGAGTTTTTCAGCAGTTACTTTAAAGCCATCGATCGCCAGTAATTCATCACCAGGATCAACTCCTGCTAACTGTGCCGGAGAATTAGCTGCCACAGATTTAATTACTTCTCGACCGTTTTCATTTTTAACACTTATCCCTAAATATGGAATAGTTGCTTCGCCATGTTTTAACTCTAATCCAAAGGGAGTTAAGTAATCATTGAATGGTAATTCTTCGATGCCATGAATGTATCGATCGTAAAACTCGGTCAGATCTTCACCAGCAACTGATTCGATCATATTTTTTAATTGGGTTTCGGTAAAACCTATCTCAGCTTTACCAAACTGTTCCCACATCGCGACTAATACATTATCAAAAGATTTCGCTCCATCCGTGCGATCGCGAATCAATAAATCTAGTAATAATGTCACCATCTCGCCTTTGAGATAGTAAGACATTTGCGAATTAGAACTATTCGCATCGGGACGATATAATTTAATCCAGGCATCAAAACTCGACTCGCTTAACGGCTGCACCAATCGTCCTGGAGTCGTTAGATAACGGGTAATTTCTTTGCTGAGTTCGGCCAAGAATTCTTGCTCGTCATAAATCCCTGCACGGCGGGGAATCACCAGATCGTAATAACTAGTCGTCCCTTCGCTAAACCACAACGATGGGGTATAATTTTCCCCTTCATAATCAAATTTTTCGAGCGCAGCCGGACGAATACGCTTGACATTCCACAGATGAAAGAACTCGTGGGCGACTAACTGCATAAAGCGATTGTGTTTCTCGCCACTTTGAAATCCAAAGCGGGGATAGAGCAAAGAACAGCAATTTTT
Organism: Chamaesiphon sp. OTE_75_metabat_556; assembly: GCF_031378165.1. NCBI lineage: Bacteria > Bacillati > Cyanobacteriota > Cyanophyceae > Gomontiellales > Chamaesiphonaceae > Chamaesiphon > Chamaesiphon sp. OTE_75_metabat_556. Next base: position 1,057 of record NZ_JANNDR010000297.1, on the reverse strand, counting down.
GTGCTCTAAGCCACCACCGCCACTTGGGGAGAGATGCAATAAGAAGATATATTGCTCGTAAGGCAATCCGCCAAAGATTTTTGCTTCGACTTCGATAATTTTTTTGATGTCCGCGATCGCAATTTGTGGATCGAAATTACCTTCACCCCAGACAACTAGTTGATGAGATTTATCTAATACGGTGAAGTCATAAACTTGCTGGTAGCCGATCTCAAATGGGCTATCAACTAAGGTGTCAAAATCATTGGCGAGAAAATTCTGAGGGCTGATTTCGGGTAATGGTGTCGTAATTTGCCAATCGGGATCAGCGGGAATAATCTTGATCTCGATCGGGCAATACTCATAGCCAGGTATATAAAAACATAGTGCAGCGGGATTGAAATAGCCATGAGTCGCATCTAAATGATTCGTGCGCACTGTTAATTCATTGGCAAACATCCGATAACCGATCGCAATTTCACGATGACCATTAGTTTGAATTTGCCAATGATTTTTAGCAATTTTGACAACAGTTAACTTTGTCCCCGCGCTGGTTAATGCGACAAAATCTTGCAATTGTCTGGCATATTCTCGGACTAGATACGAACCTGGCGTCCAGACAGGCATTTTGATATCTAGGACTTGATGATGCCAATTACTGACACTCAAGCTGACTTCAAATAGATGAGTCTGCGGCTGAGGCATGGCGATCTGATAAGCCAATTTCGGCAGATAAACTGGCATTACCGTCGCACTAGTTTCGATAGCTTGAGTCATCTCTTGAGTGTGGGGAGTGGGGGACGGGGAGGCTGAGGGACTGGGAGACTGGGAGCTAGCTATAGCAATCCTATTTGAGTTCCTTGCAGTAACGATAACCTGTAGGGGCGGTGCCTCGTGCCCGCCCTCTAGGGTTTAAGCTTTTCAGTTAGGATCGCTATATCAACTATCAACTATCAACTATCAACTATCAACTATCTACCGATACTCATATTTAACCACCACCGGCTTCACCGACTCTGGAACGAGCGAGTCAGCGCTCTGGGTGGAAATTTCGTGGGAAAATTGCTTAGATTTACCA
>NZ_JANNDR010000093.1:0-5013 GCF_031378165.1 Chamaesiphon sp. OTE_75_metabat_556 | reverse complement strand
GGGGCGGAATTGTCGGCTAGCTGTAGCGATGGCGAGAGATCTGGCTGGAGTTGGCCATCGATATTGTCGAGTTGATGGAGATCGGCGTAGATCTGCTGATGTTGACCGATCGATAAGGCTGTGGCCGAACTAAAGTCGGGGATCGGACCGTCGAGATCGCCGAGATCGGGAGTGTAAAACGTCTCTTCATCGTAGATCTCTGGAACCGATCGCCAGCGATTGTCATCGGTAGTTTCGCCAGCTCGATCGCTCGTAGCAAGCTGCGCTGTCTTCGTCGTAGCCATTGCGTTCGCCAAAGTTCGATCCGATGGCGACAGCAATTGCTCGTTTGCCAAGTCATCTAAATTGATCGAGGGTAGCGCGAGATCCAAGAACTCATCATCTTGCATCCAAGTGCCCTCGCTCGGCTCATCACCGAGTAAGTCCATAAACTCGTTCAATTCCAGCGCATCAGCATCTAATTCGGCTGGGAATGCACCAGTGGAGAAGAGATTGTTGGTAGTTTCAAAATCGAGCAATTGGGCGGAGGGGGATAGCGGTAATGTGCTACTGGAGCCGATCGAGATTAGTTCGGGAAGTTGTTCGGTCGTAGTTTCACGATCTAAATTCCACGTACTGAGATTGGATGTGATCGGTGCAGAATTAGGTGTTAATGCTGCTGTTGATTGGAGATCGATAGCTTGGAGCGGTGCAGTTCTGCTAATAATTAAAGCTTCGAGATCGGCAGTAACCCTAATTTCTTGATAACGATCGGCCATTACCAATGCTTGGGCTTGTTTGATCGCAATACTGATACTTTCGCCGAGTTGAGGTAAAAAGTTGGCAGGATTGGCTGTCGCTAATCTACAAGCGGTAAATAGATGCGTCCATTCAAGAAATTCAAAATTTTCGCCCAGATTGCCCAATTTTTGACAGATCTGCTGAATTTGAGTGCGGACTTCTGGCAGATCTGGCTGTAGGCACAGACTGATGATGGTATCGAGTTTGCGGGTGACGTATTCGCCAAATACTTGGTCGATCGCCGGATCTTTTTGGCCATCTGTAGCGATTCGATCAGTTACCACAGCGGCTGGCTCGGCAGCCAGCAATTGCTGGAGATAAGCTTTGAGTTCTTCAAAGACCGGATCGCCGATTGGATCGATCGTGGCGGGATCTTGACGATAGGGATCGCTCGATCCGCGTACTTCTTCAATGCCCGCTTTCAAGAACCCAAAGCTTTCGAGAAATAGCGATTGCAGGTGGCTATCGACCGCAATTTGAGGCTGTTCTTTGAGCAATTTAAAGTTAGCTTCAAATTGGTTGCCAATTTTTTGAATATCGAGTAGTCCGAGCATGGCAGCACTACCTTTGATCGAATGTGCGGCGCGAAATAGCTCGCGGATCGTCGTTGGCTGTCTGACGGTTTCCGGCAGTTTGAGTAAGCCTTGTTCGATCGTGTGTAAGTGTTCGCTAGCTTCTTCTAAAAAGTAGCCCAGAATGCGATCGTGGTTTTCCATAACTAGGAATGATTAAATAGTGAATATAAATAGTGGTGAGTGGTGAATAGTGGATAGTGGGTAGTGGATAGTGGTTAAAGAAATGTTGGAGGTTATGGACGCAAGCAAGTGTCCTTTTATTCCTCTATTCACTAATCACTTTTCACTTTTCACTATCCACTTCCCTCAACTACTCGACTTTGAATCGTTCGACATAAGTGAGCAGGTTACGAGCGACGACCACCAGGTTTTCGAGGGATGACGATACTTTTTGGGCTTCTTGAGAAGTAGATTGAGCCTGAATTTCGACCGATTGCATGACTTCGGTGACGGCTTTAGAGGTTTCACGTTGCTCGATCGTATCGGAGGTAATCGATCGCACCAGGGCATCGATCCGATTCGATACTTGAATGATGTCATCGAGCGATCGCTTGGCTTGTTCGGCCAGTTTGGTACCAGCAATGACTTGTTGAGTACCTTGTTCCATCGCCGCCATTACCGAACCTGTCTCACTTTGAATTTGGAGCACGATATGCTCGATTTCTTTGAGTGCTTTGGCACTTCTGTCGGCTAGTTGCCGGACTTCATCAGCAACGATCGCAAATCCTTTGCCAGATTCGCCAGCTCTGGCGGCCTCGATACTGGCATTGAGCGCGAGTAAGTTGGTACGGGAAGCGATTTGGGAGATCACCGAGACAATTTGGGAAATTTGTTGCGAAGATTCAGCCAAGCGTTTGACTTTGCGCGTACTTTCGGCAACTGTTTCGCGAATTTCTTGAATACCTGCCACCGTCCGTTCTACCGCTTCACCACCTCTGAGTGCGGTTGAAGATGCCGTGCGGGCGACTTCTTCCGATTCGCGGGCACTTTCGGCTACCCGCTTGATCGAGGCGGTCATCATTTGGACGGAGTTGACCGTGACGGCGAGTTCTTCAGCTTGGCTGAGGGCGTCGGAAGACAGGCGGCGGGCAAATGCCTCACTTTCGGTCGAACTTTGGTTGACCTGTACGGCTGCGACTTGTACCTGTTGGACGATCTGCCGGAGACTATCGATCGTCAAGTTAAACGAGTCAGCGACGGCACCGAGGACGTCGGCAGTAACTTCCGCTTTGACAGTCAGATCTCCGCGTGCCGCGCCTTCTACGTCATCGAGGAGCCGAATTACTTGGCGTTGGAGTTCATCTTTGGCTAGCTCCATGTCCCGAGCCTTGTTTTGGGCTGCGGAGTTGCTAGTCACCACCGATTGCAACATATAGTTGAACGAAGAGGACAATAGTCCCAATTCATCCTGTGAAGAGACAGTCGCGCGGGCGGCCATATTCCCTTGGGCTACTTGCTCAAAATTAGACTGCAAGTCTCTGACACTCCGACTGACTTGCTTGGTATAGCGACCGGTCAGGATCCGCGTAATCCCAAAACTCGTCAGACCGCCCAAGACCATCATGATGGCACCCGCCCGTTGTAGCGGGTCGCGAGCGGCTTTATCTTGAGGCGAGAGCGTCAGACTGGTGACAAAAGTGACGCCAGCGATCGCGACCGCCGCACCGAGTCCCGCCGCACCAGAAATTAGCCACTGCTTTTTCTGGAATGAGGCATTCTCAAACGGTGCGAATATACCTTGGGGAGTCAGTTGGGTCATATTAGGCTGATCATCTTCGCGATAGATATTGCTAATCATGCCATGGGGTTGATTTTTGATCCCAGAGATCGAGACACCATTAATAAATGTCGAGCTATCATCAAACATCGCTGAAGATTTCGGCATATTCATCGAAGAGGGTGTCGGCTTTTCGAGAAAATTGTCTGGCAGATCGAAAAATCCCGATTGGGTACCGCCATTACTATCATCATCACCCAAGATGCCACTCAATACTTGCCGATCGAGCGGTGCAAATTGCGATCGGGTAGGATCTGCCGCTTTAGCTGCCAATCCATCGGTTGGTTGTGGCTGAAATGCATCCTCAAAAACATGCGATACCCCAAAATCAAATCCATCGGCCTGGGGATTATTGATGTTATCCCCCGCTAGATCGTCCTGATCTTGCAGCCAATTCACGCCTGCTTGGCCAGCTTGAGCGGTGGGCGGCCAAGCCAAAGGCAGAGCACCACTAATTTCATTGAGTGCGTCAGAGATATCTTCAACTGAAAATTCCATTTGCGCTGGGATCGGCGGGCTGGGATCGGCGGGCTGTTCTGTGGCACTGCGATCAATCGGGGTCATCAATGTCGGTCGATCTGCAATCGCCACTGGCTCTGGTCGATCGGCGAACGGATCTGCTTGAATTGGATCTGGTGCCGCGATGTTGGGGCTAACCTCCGCAGGTGACTCCGGAGCATGATCGGGATCGAAGCTAGCAAAAGCACGATTGGCAGCGACGGAAATATTGAAAAAACCCGTATCATCGTTAGCTTCAGTGGTTGTTGCTACCGGCACACCTTCAAATAGCTGATTACTGGGCGGTTCAGCGAGATCGTACCCAAAGGCAAAAGCATCGGTCAGCGTCTCTTGCTCGTTATTATAAAACCCAGTAGCCACTTGTGGTTGTTTGCGACCACCGATGTTAGTTTCGACCGAGAAAAAGTCGGTCGATTGGCTGGGAAATAATTGCCCCGACATATCGACATTAAAATTCAGCGCGGCGAGATCGAAATCTTCATCAGCAGTCAGATCTTCTGGTTGTCGCCAAGTTAGCAACTCGGCTGAATCAGCAGTAGTATGGCGATAATGTCCGCCAGAATCGCCACCATTAAATTGTTCGCTGTTGGCGCGCTCACCCATTTGGCTCAAGCAAGAATTAGCATAATCCAAGCCACTATGAGCAAATTGGAGAAATTCTGGATCGGTGGAAATGCCAATTACATATTCATATTCTTTTTTACCAATTTCGTATTGATATAGACCGTAACAGTAAATGTGTCCGCGCAATAACCGGACGCTAGGATCGTCATGAAATTTATTGACGAGGGTGTCAATAATCGTCGCAGCTTTTTCATAGTTACCTTGGAGATAAGCTGCTTCCGCTAATTGATAATCTTGAGTATAGTCTTGCATGGGATCGGGGGTAGAAATCATGGAGGGTTAGTGTTAATAACTAGTTAATTTTATGAATTATGTATGTTTTTATAAGTTTGAGACTCCAGTCGAGCATCGTCCAATGGTGATCGACATTACTCGATCAGGTAGTTACTAATGGGGGACATCTGTACCGATCGGCATGCTCGATCTCAGCGATCGAATGATGCTTAGCGGCCTTCACCGTCAGGATTAAATTGTCCAGTTGGATGAACGGAGAATGGCCACCTGATCCAATAATCGGAGTTCGGAAGTCTCAGATCCAGACAGTTGATAAACGCCCTTGATAAAGCCACTGATGCTGGCTGGGAGCGCAGCATCGGTGCTAGGATTGGGGAGCATCTGATTGACATCCAACCATTCGGTATTCGCAACGGCTCGAACGGCAAACCCCATTACGAGTTCTTGTTCTTCGACGATCAAGATCGAAACTTCATTTTGGTTGGTATTCACTAACACTTGATC
>NZ_JANNDR010000287.1:0-7860 GCF_031378165.1 Chamaesiphon sp. OTE_75_metabat_556 | reverse complement strand
GTAATCGGTAGTGCAATTGAAAGTCCAGGTACTCGATCGACAGATTCTATCGAAAACTCGGAAAATCGCGAGCTAATTCACAAAATTATTCCTACTTGCGATCGCTGGTTGAGTGATGAGAGTAAAAACTGGAAACTGCGTAAAAAACAAATGTTGTATTTACGATATAACTTTCATCTCGTCCATCAACAGATCGCACCGATATTCAATGTGCATTTTGCCAATATCATTAAACCCATCAAAGATATCCACGTCCAAATGGCTAAATCTTTAATCGATGAATTTAGAGATGGTGACAATATTATTGACAATGTGTATCTTCTTAAAATGATCTTTGAATTACTGGAAAATAATTTCAGCCAGATGGAAATTAGCTTGAGTACAAATCTAGAGGATCGACTAGTTTTAGAGTCATTAATCCAAGCATACAAGCAGTACTTGGAAGATTTACGTGAGGAATATCATAAATTTAGGTCGCTGCTATCACCAATTAAAGAGCATGAATACGAACGACAGCTAGCCCGTTTGGCAGAATTAAGTCCCGAAGCATATCCTGAGTTAAATCGAGATCTCACCCTACCATCATTTCTAGGATCGATCGCGAAAATTCAAAGTGTCTTGAATAAATTGTGGGATTAGCGCATAAACAGCTATTACCAAATCAGTTAATAATTATCACCCCCACCCCGTAGTTATGAATACTCATCAACCTAACATCTCAAAATTGACAGAAATCTATTCAGAACATGACTGGATTGACTTAACAGCATATCCTGATTGGCCGATCAATGAGGATGCTACGCCAGTAGAGCTAAATCTTCTGTGTCAGCGGATCGTCAAAGCATGGCTAGCGACAGATATGGGATTGGCTAGTGAAGAGGATTTTCCCTATTCTGGCTTGCCCGATCGCGATCGCTTAGTCAGTCAATTAGTCAATGGATTTTGTCTCAAGATAAACGATTCTAAGATTATATTTATCCCCAGCGATCGAATCGATATTAGTAGCTTTGAAGTCGCTCAAGAATGGGTGGATCTCACAAATTGGATGGGGGATTATTATGTGCCGATTCAAGTAGATTTAGATGCCCAGTATCTACATCTATGGGGACTAATTACTCATCAAGAATTGAAGCGAATAAAAAAGGAACCAGACGATCGAGTATTTCGCTATTATCATGTCGATAGCGATCGCACTATTGATAATTTGGAAATATTATGGGCTAGTTGTGAATTAACACCAGCCCCAAGAAGCAAAGATATCACTGCTGACGATCGAATCTTGTCTCTCGAAAATGGAATAGTCACAGAATTAATCGATCGCATCAAATTGGAGGCATCAACTAATTTCCCTCGGTTGATTTTGCCTTTCAGCCAATGGGGGGCGATTTTAAACGATCGTGAATATTTAAATCGGTATTTAAAACCCAACAGATTGGTTTCCCCACTAAAACCTGAAGAATGGTGGATAAAACAGATCGATAGTTTGGATGCATACTGGAAAAATACTAAAGATTTTCTCCATCCGCCCCAACTAAAAATGGCATTTCGGGGACCGCGAGCTTGCTTGCGTGAAGCAATCGATCAAAAAAATCATGAAGGTATTTCTCTAGAGACAGCAGAGCAAATCAACATCGGGATCGAGCAGCTATATTATAGCCAGACAGAAATCCACACACCAGAAAGAGTTTTAACAATTGACGATCTTGTATCGTTAATGGAAAACTCTACCCAAGAAGATATTCGGTTAAAAGCGGCTGAATATCTATGGAAGATCGATCCAGATCATCCTAAAACACCAATCAGAAAAATGCGCGATCTAGAGGGAGATTTTGGATACCCAATTGCGTTGATGATCGGGGTGCTAAATACTCCCGATCATCATGTGGCAATTCTATTACGACTCTATTCCCTTGGCGAGGAATTCCACCTTCCTAAAGGACTTAAATTAGCCTTGCTCGATCCGAATGGAAAGCCTTACCCTAAAGATAAACCTTACCAGTCGATCTCCAGGAATTACCCTCGAAATGAATATATTCAATTGTATTTTGTTGCTGCATCTGGAGATCGCTTCGGAATTTCCATTACTTTAAATGGTAGAGAAATAGTAGAAAAATTCTTAGTTTGATAGAAATTCATTATGAACAGAACTGTTGTTTTATTTACGATTTTAGGTACATATGACAACTTACGATTGGAGCTAAAGATTTCATCAGTCTCTCCAACTGGAACTAGAAAACCGCTGATCAAAAATCGCCGTTGTGTTGGCAATCTGGCAAGTTTGCCAGACAGTCTGTTATTAGCCTATGAAAGATATAAAGATCAATATCTAAATCATGGCGCAAGTCGCGGCTTTTGGGTTAGAAATATCTCTATTCCACCTACAATTCCTACTAGCGATACTCCTGAAGACTTTAGTAGATCCAGAGATAATTTAATTCGTGAATTTGATAGTTGGTTAGGTGCTTGCGATCTTAACAAGACATATAAAAATTTAGGAGCATACGTTAATCCAGAGGCATACAAAAAATCGCCAAATTTAGTATCATTTATGATGCAAACCAATACAAGTGATGATGAGCTTAATGTTATTCTTCAAAGACTTCCCTGGAATAGCTCTAATCTTCTTGGGGTAGAACATTACCCTAATGCTCAAATTGTTTTTGGCACTCAATCATCACTATCACATAAAATCTCACAAAAACTAAATACTTTTTTTATTTGTGGATGTGGCAATATCGCAGGAAGTAATAATTCAATAGATATTAATCCAGATTTAAATGCTTTACGATCTCTACCTAATATCAAAGTATTAACAGAATTTAACGGTAATCCATCAGATCTACTTCGGATTCTTCGTAAGTATTGTAATTCCGAGGAAAGTGATCAAATTCATCTGCTGATTTTTCTCGGACATTCTGCTTATGTTGATACCGATGATATCAGAATATATAAGGTTTGCTAGCAAAAACCAGCTTTACCGACCAAGATTTAGAAAATTATTTAAAATTATCAAATAATCCAGAAACGAGAATAGCTATAGAAAACTTTAAGGCTATCCAGGGAAATTTCAATGATTCAAATATTCAAATTAAATATGTTGCTGTCGTTGTTCCTTCTATAAGTCCTAAGCTATCTTATGTAGCAAATAGCATTCTTAAAGGTGTCGCTTTAAAACAGCAGCAATATAATAATGACCATGATCATCAGCGAGTTGTAATGGTAATGGCGAATGACGCTAATGATGAAAAATTAGGGCAAGATATTGCTGAAAAATTGGCTAGCAAAAAAGATATTTTTGCGATAATCGGTCACTATAGTTCAAAGGTAACGCTTGCAGTTGTCAAAATTTATAACGATCATGAAAAAGTTTTAGTTTCTGCTACTGCAACTTCCGACAAACTTAGTGGTAAGAAAACGAAATTCTTTTTTAGAGTTGTACCATCAACTACAATTGCCGCCAAAGATATGGTGCAAAACTGGGTTGATAAAGACAAGAAAATAGTTTTGATTTTCAATAAAAATGATGCATTTAGCAATTCTCTTGCTCAACAATTTAGAGAAGAAATAAAAGGCATTGAAAAAACAAATAAATGGAATATTGCGATTCGAGAAATTGACGTACATGGATTGATTTTCAAGGATGTTGTCAGAAAAATGGAGGAAATTAAAAATGATATTTATTTTAATTCAATCGCTTTATTTGCCGACGCTTATACTGGCTCCACTGAAGAAAATGAGATATTTCCAAAAATCATTGAAAAAAACAATAATGAACTGCCGATTTTAGCGAATACATCTATTTATGATCTCTATGCTGCTGTTAATATCTCCAAGGATTTAAAAGAAGATAAGGAGCTAAACTATGGCTCCGCAAAATTATACACTAAAGTTGTAATGAGTTTACCGTGGGATCACTCTGATAAGAATCATCGATTCCCCAATCTATCTATCCAAAAAAATCATGAGAAATTGCCGAATTTACCAGAATGGTTGGTACAAAACTCCCAGCCAGATACGCTCAATCAAAGAACAGCATTTGCCTACGATGCAACTTCAGTTGTATTAAAAGCTTTGGATTCTGCCAAGAACGCTTCAGATATCCAACGTAAACTCACTGATAATTTCTCTAGAAAAGGTGTCAAAGGTATCACTGGAATGATCAAATTTAAAGATGGAGATCGGAACGAACAAATGAATAGTTTAATTACCCCCTGTAATGAGAACGACTGTCATGGATTTAAACCATACAAAAGAAAGTAAATTGAATATTTCAATCATACTGTAGACAATGAATATCATTAAGTTCTATTTTGAATAGGAAGTTTCTTTGCGCATAAAACTATCTCGTTTACCCAGTTTTGATTTGTATACGATCGAAATGAAATGGGTAAATGGACAAAGTAAATTTCAAACTGAATAAATACTGTACTTTGATCGCCGCAATAGTTAACATCCTGCTGACTCCTTTATCCAGTCAATCCCAATCTGTAACTTCAGGATCTAATATTAAAGTATCTGGAGAAGTATTATTTGGAACGACTAGTTATGGTGGCGTGATACCGACAGCAAATCGAATTAATAGTCAAACAGTAATTGACGATCGAGTGCGGATCGATATCGAAACTAAATTCACATCCAAAGATCGACTGAAAGTCAGATTAGAAACAGGTAATTCTACTCCCCTCAATAGTAATATCACAGGGACGAATATGACCCGGCTTGGCTATGATGGCGCCAAGCACAATGTCAGTTTATCAGCGATCCAATACCAATTCCCGATCGCCGATCGCACTCAAGGAGTAGTCGAAATTATGGGCAGTGCGTATAGTGATAACCTCGATAATTTCAACCCTACCCTCGCCAACTCCGCCACCGGAGCGATCTCCCGTTTTGGCAGATATCAACCCATCTATCGCCTCAGCAATGATGGTAGTGGCTTGACAGTCAAACATCAGTTCTCCACTCAATGGAGTGCCTCAGCTAGTTTTACCGCCCCGAGTCTGACTTCGGCAAACCCTACTGCTGGGGGCTTATTTGGTGGTGCAAATGCCGTCATCGGACAGGTAAAATACCTACCCAGTCAGGATCTCAAGCTGGGTGTTGTCTATGCTCGATCGTATCATCCCAATGGGAGTGGCGTGACAGGTGCTACCGGCAGTCTGACTGCAAATAACCCGTTTAATAGCGAACCGACTACCGCCCAGCACTATGGGCTAAATGCTAGTTATCAAATCGGTAAAGATACCACCGTATCGGGCTGGTGGGGCACTACCACCGCCCAATCGACAGTGAATGGGCGAGGAGATAGCCAGTCTACTAACTTTGCGCTGAGTCTGGCTGCGAATAATTTCGGTGGTAAAAATAATACCCTCGGCATCATTGTGGGGATACCGCCAAAATCGAATCGAGATCTCGGTACTTCCTGGCATCTGGAAGCAATTTACAAAGTGAGTGTCAATGACAATATGGACATTACACCAGGATTATTAGTCATTACTAATCCCGAACACAATCCCAATCATCCACCGATCTGGGTTAGTACGATTCGCACCACTTTTAGATTTTAAAAACTGGATCGCTGCATAAATTTTTAATCCAACCCAAGTACGTACTATAGAGTATCGCTAGCACATATCAATCATGAAAATACCACGAATTGGCTATATTGCGATTGCGGGAATTAGTCTGTTTTTCATTACTAAATTTGTCACTCCGGCTATCTCCACATCCACTTCCATCTGTGAAGCTGCTCATCATCTCGATCGCATCAGTTGCGGCGATAAGATCCTCCTCATCCCCGCTGGTGGCAAAAATCGCCGTGAGAAAGAAGCTGGGTTTACAGCTATTAAAAACAAAGATTTTCGACAAGGGATTGAACTACTCCAAAAAGACCACGATCTGAGCAAAGATCCTGAAACTTTAATCGCCCTGAACAATGCCAAAATTGCCCAAGATCGTCCTCAAAATATCAAAACGATCGCCGTAGTCATCCCCAGTAGTCAAACACCAGAGTATGTCTCTGAGAGCATGCTCAAAGGGATAGCAGCAGCCCAGCAAGAATTCAATCAAAAAGATCGCAAATGGCAGCTCCAAGTAGCGATCGCAGATGATAGTAACGATCCGAATGAAGGCAAGAAAATTGCGGAAGAATTAGTAAAACACAAAGATATTCTGGCGATTCTAGGACATTATTCATCCAACGTCACAGTCAATGTCAAAGATACTTACAATCGAGCACAGACAGTGCTGCTGTCGGCAACTAGTTCTGCTGACGATCTAACTAGCCAGAAGAATGATAATAATTACTTTTTCCGAGTAGTTAGTAGTACTCAAGTTAGTGGCGAACAGCTCGCCAAAAAATGGGCAATAAAACCAGAAAAAATCGCTCTATTTTACACACCCAATAAAAAATTCAGTGAATCTTTACGGAAGGCATTTCTAGCACGTATACCATCTACAAATATCGTCAAGGAATTCGATCTGAGCAGTCGAAATAATGCCGAGCAGGAAATCGCAGTTGCAAAAGCGGCTGGAGCTAAAACGATCGTCATTATCCCCGATGCCTATACTGATGCCAACGAACGCGATCGAGTGTTGTCGATTATCAAAGCAACTCAGGGACAATTACCAATTTTAGGTGCTTCGATCCTCAGAGATGCATATCTATTTAAAGTTAATCCTCTGTACTTAAAAAACTTGACGATCGCAATCCCCATTCATGCAAGCGATCGACAGTATATCGACGGAGCAAGATTGAACCAGATGCCAAACTGGTGGGGTGCTAAATCCCAAATTCACGATCGAATTATTAATAGTTACGATGGGATGCAAGTTTTATTAGCTGCGTTAGACAGATCGACAAATCGCGAAACTATGCGACAAACGATCGCTGCTCCTGATTTTACTGTCCGTGGCATTACTGGCAAGATTTCATTTAATGGCAGTGATCGCAATGAGAAAATTGATAGCTTAGTTACGCCGACTAATTGTGATGACAAAAAATGTAATTTTGAATTAGCTAAGTGAATTACAGCCATCGATTTGTCATGATTTTGTCTAAATTGAAATATTCACAAGTGGCGAATCAGAGCAGGTGAATTGTCTAGGTTCGACAATTAACCACTTATTAATTTAATGGAGACAACCACATATGCAGAAAATAATTGTTTGGTTGATGGGCGATAATTTAGGTACATCGTTAATTAATACTTGGGATTGGCTAATCCAAGCACCACCCGATCCATCGTCAATAGAAGTTAAAACTACTGATGAGATTAACCTCAAACATGCAACTCAATTATTAGAATTGACGCGATCGAAAGTTGCGGAAATCCAAAACGTCGTCGATCGAGTCCGCAAGATCGCCACAGCCATTCAACTTCAATACGATTTAAAATGTAATTATCATCAAAATTTAATGGCGGACGTCTTGGAATTCAAACGCGAGGGGAATATTCTAGAAGCGCGATTGTCAATGGCTAAAGTAGTAGAGATCGAACGAGTCTTACCTGAACTCAAAGCAAAACTAGAAAATTCTCAAGAAATGCTGATTGGTATCAATAAAATTTATGCCCAAAAAGAATCTGAATTGTTTTCCTTGCAAGTCGATCTCGAAAGCATGAAAGCTTATATGGCAATGCATGATTCGACGTGTGGTAGTGGCGATCTCGATCGATCGCCGGATCTCATCCAGATCCAGGAAAAATTTCGGCATGTTTTAGCTGAAACAGAAGATCGTTATCGAGAAATTCAAATCGTCAGTCAATTAGCTAATCAATCTAATTGTGAATTAGGCGAAACATTGAACCTCCAAGACCTTGACAATCGGATCGAAAAGCTTGGAAAATAATCGCGATCGTG
>NZ_JANNDR010000255.1:0-8686 GCF_031378165.1 Chamaesiphon sp. OTE_75_metabat_556 | reverse complement strand
CGATCGCTACTAACGCTGGCAAACTTGACTTCATGGGCAATAATTGGGTTGAAGGCGACTGCATTAACTGCCAATCGATGCTGACGGAAACTATTTAATTGTGTATGAGTATCTGTATCCCAAACTTTAATTGTGCGATCGCTACCCGCCGTAATTAATAATTGTCCATCGGTGCTCATAGCGAGATGATTGACAGTAGCTTGTTGACTGTCGATCGATTTTAATTCGATCGCCCGATCGAGTTGCCATAATTTAATCATCCCATCCTGACCACTACTATATAATAAGTCCATGCGGACGGGATGAATGGCCAGCGTCCGAATCGATTTACGATGTCCGGTTAGCACCGCAATTTGGTTGCCAGTATCGAGCTGCCACAGTCGAATCGATCGATCTTCACCACCTGTTGCAATAATTGAATCATTAACCGCGATCGCGTTAATTGCTGTAAATAAACCTGGCAATCCAGTTAATAGCTGCCGACATTGCCACTTGGGTGGCGGGGGTGACAGTGCTGGATAACAGTCTTGCAAAGCGGCCAACATTGTTCTCACCGAATCAAATCTCAAGGCTGGTTTGAGAGCGATCGAGCGATCGAGTAACGCCATGAATTTAGGATAATTCAGCCCCGATACTGGCGAAAATTGGTGCCAATAATCTTGCCAACAGCAGCGATCTTCTGCATCAAATAATTGAAAAGGTCTAACTCCAGTCAATAGATAGATCGTAATCAATCCGATACTATAAATATCGCTACGATTACTCACCTGGCGAGCGATTAATTCCGGCGCACTAAATTCTGGATCGATCCCGATCGCGTCTGGAGCTAAGATCGATATTTTCAAAGGATATTCCGATTTAATTAACACTCGATCGGGTGTAATTTGACCGTGAATCTCGCGCGGATGCAATCGAGCATGGAGTAATGCTGCCAGTAGATTGATCGTGCGAACTACTGGCAGAATCTTGTCACGTTGCAGAAGATCGGTAAGACGGAAATCTGGCATCACTACATTACCGCGATTCCGACTCTAGATGCTGTCGCACGCTTTCACGAATCACCGGATCGGTTTCGGGAATCACCGCTTCAGTTTGACTTTGCGCCCACATCCCCATCAGTGCGTCCACCATGCCATTCCCGCCACCATTAGTATTCGTCACCGACACATTCGGTACGATTCGGACTTGGCGTTCGCCGACTACTTGCATCATCTGGAGTGCCGCGTAAGCTTGTCCGCCGAGCGCATCCACACCAGCCTTATAAGCATCTGCTTTGGCTTGTCCCGTCAACCGGATTGCTTCAGCTTCCCCATCCGCATGTTTGACTTTGGCAGCGGCTTGAAGTTCGGCAATGTTTACCCCTTGCTCGGCGGTAATTACTTGATTTTGGATCTCGGCTAAAGCTGTGGCGCGGACTAATTCCTGTCGCTGGATTTGGGCAACCCGTTGCACTTCATAGGTTTTTTCCTGCTCCTCGGCGATTTTGCGCTCAGTAAGCGTCTGCATTAGTGCGGGGGGCGGTTTAATCATCCCAATCAGGGTATCTACCGCTTGGACATCATACTGCTTGAGGGCTTGGCGGACGTGTTCGGCAGCTTCCGCTTGGCGTTCGCTCCGCGCCGTGAGGAAATCGAGGATTGTGTATTCCTGGGCGGCATTGCGGAAATAATTGGCGACAATCGGGCGTAACACCTGATCGATCAGGTTTTGGATCGAACCCAGGCGCGAAATCACTTTGGGCGCATCCAGGGCACCGATGTGAATGATTTGGAACACCTCTACCTCAAAGGTAAAACCGTCGTGAGAGAGCAGTTGGAGGGCTTCGAGTTCGGCGTCATAGCCATGTTTGCCCGTAAATCGACCGGTAAAATTGAGGACGACATTAGTCGTCGGCACGAGCTGAACTTCCATCACGCGGCGATTGAGGGGATGTTTGCCGGGATAAATCGGCTCCCCCCACACCCCCTTATCCCCTTTGGAGACGATCGTCCCGTGGGTAAAAGCAGCACCACTGATATCTTGATGAGATTGTCCCACATAGGAAATTACCACGCCCACATGCCCGATCGGGATTGCGGTCATTTCGATCTGTTCGACTTGGACAAACCAGGGATTGAGATTCCAAGAACCCGATAGTAGGACTTGCTCTTGCAAACCCCGTCGCCCTTTGGCGGTGATAAATTTTTGGATGTCTTGATAGTTGTCATGGTGGGGGATCGATTCTCCAGCGATTTCGCCAGCTTCGATCGGTTTACCATCAAGCGTCGTTACAATACCCACTCGCTCGGAGGCAATCTGTTTGAGTTGCAGTTGTGCTGGTGCCATGTCATATTTACCGCAATTGAATGAAGTAATCACGGTAAATAGAGCGGTATTAATCCGATAAGTTCCTGTGGTAAGAATGTCTGTTTGACGGCCTTTTTCACCACCACTAGTCAGGAATTTGCGGGCATCCTGAAAGCCGTCACAGTCGATTTTGTGACCTAAGATTCGATCGACAGCAATCGATCGACCATCATTAGCTACGACTAAACCAATCTCATCTTGCGGAATCGTGACTACCGATTCTTTGCGAATGCTGTATTGCCACGGGAAATAGCCAAAATGCCAACCAGGGGGCAGAGTATCGGCTTGTAATCCAGCTTCCCCATTGAGAGCAATCAATCTCCCTGGCGGTAAACTTTTAGTTGAAAATTTCTTGGTAATAATCCCTGCTTCCGATTCACCGACAGAAATTAGGCCAATTACCCAGCCAATTTTGGGGAGAAAAATAATTAGTAATACCACACTCCCGATCATCCAGATCCAACCAGGGAGACTAGACTGGGTTTGACTATTTTCGACTCGATCGATCTCTGGTGTTGGTGCTGATTGGGCGCGAACGGGAGTCTGAGTCAATCCCGCGATCGCGATTAAGCCAATAGTTAGTGCGAGCAGTTGCTTCCGAATCATCATGAAAATTACCTCATTATCGATCGAATATTTAAGCTACATCTATCCATTGGGATAACGGCGATCGTTTATGCATTGCTGCGAGATGTGAGTAGAACTATCGCTTGGCGGAAATTTCACCTTCCCTTCCCCAAATTTTTTGATTAGGATCTAGAAATATCCACATCATCCCAAATCTAGATCGTGACTGTAATTCCCTCCCTGACACCCATTCGTAGTGCCGAAAAACTCACCTGGAACTGGCGCGGACATCAAGTTAGATATACAGTCATCGGTGCAGGTCAACCATTATTATTGATTCATGGATTTGGTGCGTCGATCGATCATTGGCGCAAGAATATCCCCGTGTTGGCGGCGGGTGGCTATCAGATCTACGCGATCGATCTACTGGGATTTGGCGGCTCGGCTAAAGCTCCGATCGACTACAGTATGGAACTGTGGGAAGAATTAGTCGTAGACTTCTGGCACGAGTATATCAACCAGCCGACGGTATTTGTCGGTAACTCGATCGGTGCTCTGCTCAGTCTGATGTTGGTGGCGCACCATCCCGAAATTAGTGCGGGCGGCGTCTTAATCAATTGCGCGGGTGGATTGAATCATCGCCCTGATGAATTAAACTTCCTACTGCGAAATGTGATGGGGATATTTACGAATATCGTCGCATCCCCAGCCTTTGGGAAATTTTTATTCGATCGAGTCCGTCAGAAATCTCGCATCCGTAGTAGTCTCTACCAAGTCTATCCGCGTCGTGAAGCCGTCACCGACGAACTGATTGACATTATTTATCAACCAGCCTGCGATCCAGGCGCACAGCAAGTTTTTGCCTCGATTCTCACCGCCCCCCCAGGGCCGACACCGGAGTCGTTATTGCCAGAAGTCACTAAACCGCTGCTGGTATTATGGGGTGAAAATGACCCGTGGACGCCGATAAAAGGTGCGAAGGTATATCGGGAGCTAGCGGATGCAGGACAGCCCGTGCGAGTAGTGTCGATCCCCAATGCAGGTCATTGTCCTCACGATGAGTATCCAGAAGTTGTTAATCCGGCGATCTTGGAGTGGTTGGAAGAGGTGAATTGAGTTGCTGCGGAGATCTACCCACCCCACCCTGCGGGCACCCCTGTCTTGTAAAGGTGCTCCACTTGCGGAGTTGGGTCGGATGGGTTCCCCATCCGTGACCCATACCCAAGCAGCGACTCACCTTTGGACGGGTTCCCCGTCCAAAGGTGAGTCAAGACGGGGAAACCCCTGTTCCCGCACTTTCCGCTCCCAGGAGGGGATTTTTCTCAAAAGTTTTGTAGGTTGGATAGAGTGAATCGAAACCCAACAATCTGATTAATTGCTAAATAATGGCAGGTACATCATGGCACACGTAGCAAATAGACGTTCTGAAAATATCGACGGCGATTTGTATGTAGATAGTAGTTGTATCGACTGCGATACTTGTCGGTGGATGGCTCCGACGGTATTCGACAGGCAGGGCGAGATGTCGGCAGTTTATCATCAGCCGATCGATCCCAAAGAAAGATTACAAGCGATGCAAGCTTTATTATCCTGCCCGACGGGATCGATCGGGACTATTAATCAGCCGGAAGATATCAAGCAAGCCCAAGCATCGTTCCCGATTTTAGTTGAAGAGAATGTTTACCATTGCGGTTATCATTCCGAAAAATCTTATGCGGCGGCGAGTTATTTAATTCAACATCCCGATGGCAATATTCTGATTGATTCGCCCCGATTCACGCCACCTTTGGTCAAACAAATTGCAGCAATGGGTGGGGTGAAATATCTCTATCTAACCCATCGCGATGACGTTGCCGATCATCAGAAGTTTCACGACCATTTTGGTTGCGATCGCCTTCTGCATCAAGACGATATTACCGCCGACACGCAATCTGTCGAACGCCAATTGCAAGGTATAGATCCGATTGAATTAATCCCCGATATCTCAATTATCCCTGTCCCCGGACATAGCAAAGGGCATACGGTGCTTTTGTACAAAAATAAGTTCTTATTTACAGGCGATCATCTCGCTTTTCGTCGTCAACTCGGACATCTGGGTGGATTTCGAGATTTCTGTTGGTATTCCTGGTCGGAACAGATTCGATCGATGCAAAAGTTAGCCAAGTATGATTTTGAGTGGGTTTTACCAGGTCATGGGAGACGATATCATGCTGATGTTGACATGATGCACGCGCAGATGGATCTATGTGTAAATTGGATGCAGACTGTCTAATCTGAATTGTGCCAATCGATCGCGATTTGCAGGAAGTGGAAGTTGACTAGCTGTGGTGTTAACAAGGCGATTGACGATCGGTAACTCACCATCCTAACAGAGATAATTTTTATCTGACCAACCTAATTCTTGTGTTAGGCTGGTGACAGTCGGATCGTAATGATCCGAACAAAGTTGAGTGCACCTATAAAATTAAATATGAGCACTATTAAAGTCGAAGTCTGCGAAATCCTAGAGATTAAACCGCATCATAATGCTGACGCCTTAGAATTAGCCACCGTTCAAGGTTGGCAAATGTGTGTCAAAAAAGGCGTCCACCAACCAGGCGATTTGGTCGTCTATTTCGAGCAGGGCACTGTATTGGCAAAAGAAGTTGCCGAACGTTTGAATGTGGCGACTTATCTATCTGAAAAAACTGATATTAATGGCGATCGTGTCTTGGTAGTTCACCGGATCAAACTACGGGGGGAGCCATCATTCGGCTTGGTCGTTCATCCCGAAGTGGGCATGAAGTTGGGCGAAGATGTGTCGGAGTTTTATGGTGCAACTAAATATTTCCCACCGATTAAAGCTCAAGCCGGAGATAGTGCCGTAGAAGATCCGTATTTCCCTAAATATACAAATCTGGAAAATATGCGTAGCTACCCCAACTTATTGCAGATTAGTGAAGCAGTTGTCGCGACAGAAAAAATTCACGGCACTAATAGCCGGGTTGGTTTTGTGTGGCATACCGAAGAAGAACAACCAACGATGATGGCGGGTTCGAGAACTTTGCGCCGCAAAGAACCCGAAGATCCCAATACGATTGTGGCAAATACTTACTGGTTTCCGCACACCTTAATTGGTGTCAAAAACTTGCTAACAGATTTACAAAGTCAAGGACACAAACAAGCGATCTTATACGGTGAAGTCTACGGGCAAGGTATTCAAGCTTATACCTATGATGAGAAAAGAATGAATTTCCGTGCCTTCGATCTGATGTTGGATGGTAAGTATGTCGATTATCCAGTTTTTAAAAATTTATGCGATCGCCATCAAGTAGAGCAAGTGCCATTAGTATATGAAGGTGCTTTTTCACTAGAAGTTATTCGCGGATTCTCCGATGGTGATTCGCTGGTTGGTGGCACTCATGGTAGGGAAGGTGTTGTTGTCAAACCACTGGTGGAAAGGGACGATCCGAAGTTTGGTAGGGTGATTCTCAAATATATTGGAGATCGCTACTTATTTGGTAAAGTTGCCGAACAAGATACCACTGATGTCTAAATTCTCGATCGTTTACCATTCAGAGTAAGGGCAATTTGTGAATTGCCCCTACTCTGAATTTTGAGAATAATAGTCCTAACTCTTTGATTAGTTTAATGTCCTGGTATATCACTATTTGATCGAATGCAACGTATTCACAATCGATCGAAACAACATCACTAATCATAGCTAGTTAAGATTGATCGGTTAAAGTTGTGGCAAACAAGCGGCTACAAATAGGTCGATGTCATAAATAATCTCTTCTTCATAATCAGGAATATCCCAATTGGGTATAGTCTCAATTTGGATATCGGCACTCGGTCGATCGATTTTACGATCTAGATTGGGGGTGAGCAAGTAATAGTGCGCCCCCAGATCGAGGATGCCAAATAAACCACCAGTATCGTTCATAAATTCGATCGATGGACATAATCGTTATATATCTAGCAATCCGTAGCGTTTTTGCAGTGCGAGCAGTTGAGTTCTGGCTGCGGCGGCGTTATCAGCCAGATCTGCAAATTCAATCAGGCGGAGGAGTTCTTTTTTGAGTAAACTGCGTTCGATCTCCAAAGTTTCTCGATCGAGTTCGGGGGGCAACACGAGCATATCGTATAGGGTTGCGCGCTCTTTCCCCAGATCTGGCCGGAGAATTCGACCACGACGTTGGATAAATTGGCGGGGATTGGTGCTGCTAGCGAGAATGACGGCATGTTTGATGGCCGGGATATCGATTCCTTCATCTAAGCAGCGGATGGCAACCAACCCTTGGAGCGCGCCGGATTCAAATTGCTGGCGGAGTTGCTCTCGATCGATCAACGAAGTGGTTGAGGTGTAAGTATTGACGCGATAACCGAGATCGGTGCCGAGTAAATGAGTCACAGCATTTAGTTGTTGGGTGCTGTCGCTACTCCCATCGCCACAGTAAAACAGGGTATGACTGGTATCCAGGCGATCCTGCATCAGCGTTCTCAATGCTGTCAGCTTATTAGCAGCAGCACCGACGAGTCTGGCACGTTGCATCAGTAAGGGGGTCAGATCTGGGGTATCGAATCGATTGTCACCAACCTGGCGATTTTGACTGTGGTAGACGAGTTTGCGCGAGATCGCCCGCGTGAGCTGGAGATAACGATCGCTCTCTGCGGTCGTCAGTTCGACGAGGATTGGATAATATAAATAATGCACGAGCGCACCACAATCGATCGCGTCTTTGAGCGTAAATTCGGGCTGTAAGATGTCCCCAAAGTAGTCGCGGATATTTTGAGTGCCGATCTCATCATAGTGACGTTCGGGGGTGGCTGAGAGGGCAAGGCGCAAACCGATCTTGCGGGGGAGACTATCTGCGCGCTTTTTCGCGCCGAGATTGTGTACCTCATCGCCGATAATTAAGGTGCGATCGGGTAAGTATTTGAGCTGGGATTGAAATCCTGGGCTAATGAGAGTTTCGTTGGTAGTGACGATCGTTAGAAATTGTTGCTGTCCGGTATGAATTCGCGCGAGTTGATAGGAAAATTTGCTCTGCCATTTGTGGATACTTTCACAGGCGAGAATCGGCTGAAGCTGGAATTTTTCACACTCTCGCCCCCATTGCGTCACCAGATGCCGAAATGGGCAGATGATGATCAGAACTTGGAGGCTGATTTGACGATACAACTGATGAACGATCGCGAGTGCGGTAATGGTTTTACCACTGCCTGTGGCCATTTTGAGCGTACCGCGACCTTGATTTTGAAACCAATTATCGATCGCCTGTTGTTGATACGATCGTAGCTTCAGATCCGCTGGTAGCTGGGGACATCCCGGCGGCGCGGGTTCGATTCGATAGCTGACTTGAGACTCGGCAACGGCTACCAATTGATTGACTGACGTCAATCTCACCCCTACACTTGTTAATACTCGATCGACAGCTACTTTTTTGACTCGATAGGTATTGTTTGAGTCGCTGGACATCAACAGTCACCGAACGCTGTGCTTTTTTATACTATTGCACGAAACTGGTAATTAGGAATTGGGATTGATGGAGAACAAGATCGATAACTAGATCCTCAATCCCTAACATCGAAAGCCTAAACCCTAATTGAGAACGGAAAGGGTGAGATTCGAACTCACGGAAGCTTGCACCTCATCCGATTTCAAGTCGGACGCATTCGACCACTCTGCCACCTTTCCAAACGTAGGCAATTTATCATAGCACGATCGGCGATCGGTGCGAAACCCGATCGATCGAAAATTTTAGCGATCGAGCTGACGATCTGGCGATCG